>JAEWVY010000274.1 GCA_023396625.1 Pseudomonadota bacterium
GGGCGTGAGTTCGACATCGATTCTGCCACTGCTGTTTCTCGCCGGTGTTGCGCGTGCGTAAAGAAGCTTGAAGCCTGGGTGGCCTCAAGATACTATAATTTATATAGCAATATATCAAGCAAACACGCTGGATAACCGGGTATTTTCTTGATATCTTGGCGAGGGAGTGGCGCCTCGCTACTGGAACGCCACCTCCGCGAAGCTGCGCAGCTTGCGGCTGTGCAACTGGTCCACGCCGGCCTCGCGCAGGCGCTCGAGCGCACGGATGCCGATCTGCAGGTGCTGGTTGACGCGTTCGCGGTAGAACTGGTTGGCCATGCCGGGCAGCTTGATTTCGCCATGCAGAGGCTTGTCGCTCACGCACAGCAGCGTCCCGTAGGGCACGCGGAAGCGAAAGCCATTGGCGGCGATGGTGGCGCTTTCCATGTCCAGCGCGATGGCGCGGCTCTGGCTGAAGCGGCGTTGAGGCTGGTTGTCCGGCAGCAGCTCCCAGTTGCGGTTGTCGGTGCTGGCGACGGTGCCGGTGCGCAGCACACGCTTGAGCTCGTGGCCCCGGAGCTGGGTGACCTCGGCCACGGCCGATTCCAGTGCCACCTGCACCTCAGCCAGCGCCGGCACCGGCACCCACAGCGGCAGTTCCTCGTCGAGCACGTGGTCCTCGCGCACGTAGCCGTGGGCCAGCACGTAGTCGCCGAGCTGCTGGCTGTTGCGCAATCCGGCGCAGTGGCCGAGCATGATCCATGCGTGCGGGCGCAGCACGGCGATGTGGTCGGTGATGGTCTTGGCGTTGGCCGGGCCGACGCCGATGTTCACCATGGTGATGCCGCCATGACCCTCACGCATCAGGTGATAGGCCGGCATCTGGGGCAGCCTGGGGGGGTGGCCCCCACGGTCGCCCGCTCCGTGGGTGCCCTGCCCCCCGAGGGGGCCGTGCTCCGCCTGGGGGCGGCCCGGCGGCGGCACGTTCCCCGGTGCGTCCATCGCCTCGGCCGGCAGGCCGGCGCGGCGCGTCACCACGTTGCCCGGCTCGACGAAGGCGGTGTAGCCGCCTTGCGGGTCGGCCATGGCGGCGTGGCCCAGCGCGATGAACTCGTCGATGTAGAACTGGTAGTTGGTGAACAGCACGAAATTTTGGAACCGTTCGGGCGCGGTGCCGGTGTAGTGGCGCAGGCGCTGCAGCGAGTAGTCCACGCGGGGCGCGGTGAACAGGGCGAGCGGCAGGGCCTCGCCCGGACCCGGCTCGTGGGTGCCGTTGGCGATGCCGTCGTCCATCGCGCCGAGGTCCGGCAGGTCGAACACGTCGCGCATCAGCAGCCGGCGCGCGGCACTCAGCGTGCCTTCCACATGGTCGTGCTCGGCGAAGCTGAAGTGCACGGGGATGGGTTGCGTGCTGGTGCCGATCTCCAGCGCCACCGGGTGGTTGGCGAGCAGCAACCGGAACTGCTCCAGGTAGTAGTCCGCGTAGAGGTCGGGGCGGGTCAGCGTGGTCTCGAAGCGGCCCGGTCCGGCCACGAAGCCGTAGCTCAACCGCGAGTTGACGTGTGTCGCGGTGTCGGTGTGCACCCGCACGAACGGATAGCAGGCGCGCACGCGCACCACGGCGTCGGGATCGGTTTGTCCGGGCAGGGGCTGTCCGGCCACGAAACGCCGCATGGCGTCGCGCAGGTAATCGACCTGCTGGGTGTAGATCGCCTGCACCTGGGCCAGCGCGGCGCGGGCGTCGGTGTAGCGGGTCGGGGCGATGAAGGGGGGCAGGCTGGGCATGGGGGGATTGTGCATGCCCGGCGTGGGCCCGGGGGGTCATCCGATCGTGGTCTGCAGGCTTTTCAATTCCTGGCGCATCCAGTCGATGAACACCCGTGTGCGCCTGGGCAACAGGCGCGCGTGCGGGTAGACCAGCTGGATCGGGCGGGGCGGCTGCTCGAAAGATTCGAGCACGACCTGGAGCCGTTTCTGAGCAATGTGCGGGGCCACCTGGTACGAGAAGAACATGCCGAAGCCCGCGCCGGCCACGCAGGCCTCCAGGGCGGGCAGCACGTGATTGAACTCGAGATTCCCGCGCACGTTCAGCCGGAACGCACGGCCATGCTCGTGGAAGCTGCCCCATCCCGGCTTGCCGAATGAATTCTTCAGGCAGTTCGCCGCGAGCAGGTCGCGGGGGTGTGCCGGCGTTCCGTGGCGGCGCAGGTACGCGGGACTGGCCACCACCACACGGCGCACCTGGCCCACGGGCACGGCCACCAGGGACGAATCCTCCAGGGGGCCGATGCGCACCCCCACGTCGATGCCTTCCTCCACCAGGTTCGCGATCCGGTCCAGCAGCACCACGCTGCAGCGCATCTTGTCATGCTGCTGCACGAACCGGGTGACGGCGGGCGCCACGTGCATCTGGCCGAACAGCACCGGCGCCGTCACGGTCAGGTGGCCGGTGGGTTCGCGGGCCTCGGCGGTGAGCGCGGTTTCGGATTCTTCCACCGCGGCCAGCACCTGGCGGCAGCTGTCGAGGTGGCGCCGGCCCTCCTCGGTCAGGGAGACCCGCCGCGTGGTCCGGTTGAGCAGCCGGACCCCCAGCATGGCCTCGTACGCGGCCAAGACGCGCACCACGGCCGGCAACGACGAGCCCAGCGCCCGTGCGGCGGCCGTCAGGCTGCCTTGGTCGGCAATCTGCACGAAGGTCTGCATGGCGCGAAACTTGTCCACGGCCCATATTACTTCGATTTTCGGAGTAGTGGATTGCGGAAATGGCTATTTATTCTGTTGTGAGGAGTAAATAAAATTGCGGCATGAACACACCGATCCAACTCCATCGCATGGCCCTGTCGGGGCACTGCCACCGCGTCGAGCTCTTTCTGTCTCTGCTGGGGCTGCCAACCCAACGGATCGACGTGGACCTCGCTGCCGGGGCGCACAAGGCGCCGGCCTTTCTCGCGCTGAATCCGTTCGGCCAGGTGCCCGTGATCCAGGACGGCGACGTGACGCTGGCCGATTCCAACGCCATTCTGGTGTACCTGGAAGGGCGCTACGCACCGGGCCAATGGCTGCCCCGCGACCCGTTGCAGGCCGCGCAGGTGCAGCGTTGGCTCAGCGTGGCAGCGGGCCCGCTGGCTTTCGGCCCGGCGCTGGCGCGTGTCATCGCCCTGTTCAAGCGGCCCGACGATCCCGCGCCTGCCATTGCCCGCGCGCACGCGCTGTTCAAGGTCATGGACGGGGTATTGCAGACGCAGGATTTCCTGGTCGGCGCGCAGCCCACGCTGGCGGACATCGCCAACTACAGCTACACCGTGCTGGCGCCCGAAGGTGGCGTGTCGCTCGAGCCGTACCCGGCGATCCGGGCCTGGCTGGCGCGCATCGAGGCCTTGCCGCGTTTCGTGCCGATGCCCCGGACCCCCATCGGCCTGGCGGCCTGACGGCGTCTTCCGGCGCCATGGACACCACGCCCTTCCATGAGGGGGAGCTGGCGCTGCAGCGCCGCGCCGGCGCCTACGAGGCCTTGGCCGTGGCGGGACCGCGCGTGATCCGGGACCACATGCCGCCCCAGCACCGGGAGTTTTTTGCCCAACTGCCCTTCATGGTGATCGGTGCGCTGGATGCACGAGGCTGGCCCCAGGCCAGCGTGCTCGCCGGGCCACCCGGGTTCGTGCAGTCGCCGCAGCCGCAGCGGCTGGAGGTGGGGGCGTTGCCGCTGCCCGGCGACCCGCTGGCCGGCATGCTGACCGTGGGCGCGCCGGTGGGGCTGCTCGGCATCGAGCCGCACACGCGCCGGCGCAATCGCGTGAACGGCACGGTCGTGGCCGTGGATGGAAACGGCTTTTCGGTGCGGGCACGGCAGAGCTTCGGCAACTGCCAGAAATACATCCAGGCGCGCGAGGTCACGTACATGGCCACGCCGCCGCGGGGGGCGGTCCAGGACGCGCTGGAACTCGATGACGCGGCCTGCCGCCTGATCGCGGCCGCCGACACTTTTTTCATCGCCACGGCGCATCCCGCCGCGGCGGCCGGCGCACTGGCGGCGCACGGGGTCGACGTCTCGCACCGTGGTGGCCCGCCGGGGTTCGTGGCGCGCGAGGGACACCGCACGCTGACCGTGCCCGACTACGTCGGCAACCGGTTTTTCAACACGCTGGGCAACCTGGCGCTCCACCCCCGCTGTGGCCTGCTGTTCATCGACGGCGAGCATGGGGATCTGCTGTACGTGACGGCCACGGGGCAGGTGCAGTGGGACGGTGCGGCGCTGGCCCGGTTTCCGGGGGCGCAGCGGCTGCTGCGGCTCGAGGTGGCGGCGGTTCGCCGGCTGCAGGCGGCGTTGCCGCTGCGCTGGGGTGGCGCGGAACCGGCCGCGGAACGGGTCTGAACCCACCGAACCGCCCGGGGGCGGTGGTTCGCGCTAGCATGGCGCGGTGAACATCGATGTCGCCGCCGCAGGCCTGTCCCTGCCCGATCTGGTTTCCACGCTGGTCGTGGCATTGGGCTGCGGGCTGCTGATCGGTGTCGAGCGCGAGCGCCGCAAGGGTGACGGGCCCACGCGCGCCGCTGCCGGATTGCGCACCTTCGCGCTGGTGGCCGTCACCGGCGCGGCCAGCATGCTGCTGGGCGGTCTCTGGCTGGCGACGGTGGGTGCGGGCTTCGTGGCGGCACTGGGGGTGGTGGCCTACGCGCGTGATCGGTCCACCGATCCGGGCGTGACCACCGAGATCGCCCTGCTGCTGACGTTCCTGATCGGCATGTCGTGCGTCTGGAGCCTGGCGCTGGCCGCGGGCATGGCGGCCGCGCTCACGGCCCTGTTGGCGGGGCGCCAGCCGCTGCACGATTTTGCCCGCCGCTGGCTCAGGCCGGCCGAAGTGCGGGGGGGCATCGTCCTGTGCGCGCTGACGCTGATCGCGTTGCCGCTCATGCCCGACCAACCGCTCTGGGGGACCGTGCTCAATCCCTACGTCATGACGCGCTTGCTGGTGCTGCTGCTGGTCCTTCAGGCGCTGGCCCACCTGGCGCGGCGTTTCCTGCAGTCGCGCCATGCGTTGATGCTCACGGCCGTGTCGGCGGGGTTTGTGTCCAGCACGGCGACGATTGCCAGCCACGGCATGGAGGTGCGCGAGGGCCGCGCCGACGCGGGGGGCAACGCGGGGGCGGGCTTGCTCAGCAGCGTGGCCACCTTGCTGCAGCTGCTGCTGGTGGCTGCAGCCGTCCAGCCAGCCTGGCTGGCGCGGCTGGGCCCGGCCTGCCTG
>JAEWVY010000307.1 GCA_023396625.1 Pseudomonadota bacterium
GGCCTGGGGCGCGTGCTGTTGCAGCAAATGGGGGGCGCCATGCCCGAGCACAAGGACGACGAGGTCAAGTTCCTGGGCCAGTTCATCGTGGCCGGCGCGCTGGCGACGCCGCTGGCGAAGGCGCTGACCACGCCCGCGGGCATCGCCCGGTTGCTGGACGGGCAGATCGCGCCCCGGCTGCCGTTGCCCGGAGACGCGTCGGCCGGCGATGCCGCGTCCCGCACGCGGCTGGCCTGGAAAGACCTGTCGACCGTGCAGGCCACCGTCGTGGCCCCGGGGGGCGAAGGCGGCCTGGTGCTGGTGCTGCGCCGCGAAGGGCTGCGCTGGCGGCTGTCCGGCGTCGAACTGCCCTCGCCTTCGCCTCGCCCCTAGGGGCTGCTCACACGCAGGAAATGGGTGTGAGCAGGCCCGGCGCCCGGCGTGGGCGGTGCTGTTAAGATTTTGGCCTTTTGCAACGGGGTCCCATCAAGTGTCCAAGCGTCTGGAGGAAATCCTCACCGAGCGCGGCAGGCTCGACGCCAACAGCCTCCAGCGGGCCCGCCTCCTGCAGGAGGCCAGCCCCGCCGAACCGCTGGCGGGCCTGCTCGTGCGCGCCGGCCTGGTCGCCGAGCGCGACGTGGTCGATGCCCTGGCCGCCCTGAGCGGCGTGCCCGTGGTCGCCGCCGCCGAATACCCCGAACTGCCGGTGCTCGAGGAGCAGGTGCCCGTACGCTTCCTCAAGCAGTCGCGCGTGCTGCCGCTGCGCGAGGACGCCGAGGCGCTGGTGCTGGCCATGGAAGACCCGCAGGACGGCTACACCATCGACGCGCTGCGCCTGGTCACGCGCCGGCGCATCGAACCGCGGCTGGCCGTGCCCTCCGAGCTGGAAGCCGCGTTCGAGCGGCTCTACGGCAGCGGCAAGACCTCGATGGACCAGATCGTCGGCGAAGTGCAGACCCGCGAGGACGAGGGCGACAGCGCCGACCTGCAGCAGCTCAAGGACCAGGCGTCCGAGGCGCCCATCATCCGCCTGGTGAGTCTGATCATCGGCCACGCGCTCGACGCCCGCGCCTCCGACATCCACATCGAGCCGTTCGAGAACCGCCTCATCGTGCGCTACCGCATCGACGGCGTGATGCACGAGGTCGAATCGCCCCCGCGGCGCTTCTCCGCCGCGGTGATCTCGCGCATCAAGATCATGGCCAACCTCGACATCGCCGAACGGCGCCTGCCGCAGGACGGCCGCATCCGGCTGCGCTTGCAGGGCAAGGAAATCGACCTGCGCGTCTCCACCGTGCCCACCATGCACGGCGAAAGCGTGGTCATGCGGATCCTGGACAAGAGCGGCACGGCGCTGGATTTCGCCACCCTCGGCTTCGACGGCAAGGTGCTGGACACCTTTCTCGAGGTGCTGCAGCAGCCGCACGGCATCCTGCTGGTCACCGGCCCCACCGGCTCGGGCAAGACCACCACGCTCTACACCGCGCTGGACCGGCTCAACAATCCGGACGTCAAGATCCTCACCGTCGAGGACCCGGTGGAATACCAGATGGAAGGCATCAACCAGATCCAGGTCAAGCCGCAGATCGGGTTGAGCTTCGCCAATGCGCTGCGCTCCATCATGCGGCAGGACCCGGACGTCATCATGATCGGTGAAATCCGCGACCTGGAGACCGCGCAGATCGCGGTGCAGTCCGCGCTGACCGGCCACATGGTGCTGTCCACCCTGCACACCAACGACGCGGCCAGCACCGTCAACCGGCTGCTCGACATGGGCGTGGACGACTACCTGCTGACCTCCACCGTCAACGGCATCCTCGCGCAGCGGCTGGTGCGCACGCTGTGCCCCCATTGCCGCCAGCCCTACACCGCCCTGCCCGAAGTGGTCGCGGACATGGGGCTGCGCCGCTTCAGCGGGGCCGGCGACGTCACGCTGTACCACCCCGTGGGCTGCGAACACTGCAGCGGCACCGGCTACGCCGGGCGCATCAGCATCATCGAACTGCTGGTGATGTCCGACACCCTCCGCGGCATGGTGATGCGGCACGTGACCGCCGGCGAACTGCGCCAGCAGGCCATCGCCGAAGGCATGCAGACCATGTTCGAGAACGGCCTGGCCAAGGCGGTGGCGGGCGTCACCACCATCGAGGAAGTCGTGCGCGTGACGCGGGAGGACTAGGGCCTGTGCACACTGTTTTTGCCAGATGCGTTGCGAGTCAAAAGGGTCATGCGCAAGGCGCGGGACGCAGACGGGCCGGGTGGCCCGGCGAGGCTTCGCCACGCGGCGCATGGCCTTTTTGATCGCAACCCGGAGGGAACATGGATAAAACGGCGCCACTCGGCGTTGCACTCCCAGGCCAAGCGCCCAGCTTGGCCGTCGTCGCGCGCCTTGATCGGTGCGGTTTCAACCCTGTTCGCACTGGCAAACACAGTGTGAACAGGCCCTAGGCATGCCGCTGTACCGCTACCAGGCCGTCACCTCCGCGGGGGCCACGCAGGAAGGCGACATGGAGGCGCCCGCCCCCGGCGCCGTCGCCGAGCGGCTGCAGGCCACGGGCCTGATCCCGGTGCGCATCGACGAGGCGAACGCGCCGCGGGGCGGTGCCACGGGTGGTGGCGCCCTGGGCTGGGGGCGCCGCGGCGTCACGCAGGCCGACGTCGCGGTGCTCACCCAGGAGCTGGCCACGCTGCTGCGCGCCGGCCTGCCGCTGGACCGCAGCCTGGAGATCCTGGTCAGCCTCGCCACCAGCGAGGCCGTGCGCACGCTCATGAGCCAGGTGCGCGAGGACGTGCGCGGTGGCGCGGCGCTTTCGTCGGCCATGGAGGCGCGCAAGGGCGTGTTCAGCCGCTTCTACATCAACATGCTGCGTGCCGGCGAGGCCGGTGGCGCGCTCGACGTGGTGCTCGAGCGGCTGAGCGAATTCATGGAACGCTCGCGCGAGCTGCGCGAAACCGTCCGCTCAGCGCTGATCTACCCCGCCATCCTGGTGGTCGTGGCGGTGCTGTCGGTCGTGGTGCTGCTGGTCTGGGTCGTGCCGCAGTTTTCCGCCATGTTCGAATCCGCGGGAAAGGCGTTGCCGCTGGCGACCCAGATCGTCATCGCCATGGGGGAATTCGTCGGCCGCTACTGGTGGGCGCTGATCCTCGGCGGCGTGGGCCTGTGGCTGTGGTTCTCGCGCCAGATGCGCGAGCCCGCGAGCCGCCAGGCCTGGGACCGGCGCTTTCTCTCGCTGCCGCTGGTGGGCGACCTGGTGGCCAAGGTCGAGGTGGCGCGTTTTTCGCGCACGCTCGGCACCCTGATCGGCAACGGGGTGTCGCTGCTGACGGCGTTGTCCATCGTTCGTGAAACTTTGGGCAACCGGGTGATGTCAGAGAGCATCGGCGCCGTCGCCGCGAAGCTCAAGGAAGGCAAGGGACTTGGCAAACCGCTCATGGAGACCGGGTTGTTCCCGCAGCTGTCCGTGCACATGGTGATGGTCGGCGAGGAAACCGGCAAACTGCAGGAGATGCTCATCCGCGTGGCCGACGTCTACGACCGCGAGGTCCGCAACGCCGTCAAGCGCATGCTGTCGCTGCTCGAGCCGGTGCTGATCCTGGGGCTCGCCCTGGTGATCGGCGCCATTATCATGTCCATCCTGGTGGCCATCCTG
>JAEWVY010000341.1 GCA_023396625.1 Pseudomonadota bacterium
GCGCGGGACACGTCGAGCGTGATCTCGGTGAACGACGGCTCGTCGTTCTGGGTTTCTGCTGCCTTGATGTCCGTCTGCTGCGTGAAGTCGTTCTGCAACCGCCACATCAGGTTGGTGGGCGAGTCGGCATGGGCGATGCCTTCCTTGCGTTCGACGCGGCCTTCGGTGATCAGGCGCGCGATGTCCTGCTCGAAGGTCTGCGAACCCTCGGCCATCGAATTGTTCATGGCCTCCTTCACCCCGGAGAAATCGCCTTTTTCGATCAATTCGGCCGTCAGCCGGGTGTTGAGCATCACTTCGACCGCAGGGATGCGGCTGTTGTGGATGGTGCGCAGCAGCCGCTGCGACACGATCCCCTTGAGCGATGCCGCGAGATCGCCCAGCAGGGTGGGGCGCACTTCGGCCGGGTAGAAGCTCAGGATCCGGTTCAGCGCCTGGTAGCTGTTGTTGGCGTGCAGCGTGGACAGGCACAGGTGCCCCGACTGGGCATAGGCGATGGCGGCCGACATGGTTTCGCGGTCCCGGATTTCGCCGATCATGATCACGTCGGGCGCCTGGCGCAGCGCGTTCTTCAGGCCGACCCCGAGCGAATGCGTGTCGCTGCCGACCTCGCGCTGATTGATCACCGATTTCTTGTTGCGGAAGATGAACTCCACCGGGTCCTCGATGGTGAGGATGTGGCCCATGACGTTTTCGTTGCGATGGTCCAGCATGGAGGCCAGTGTGGTGCTCTTGCCGGCGCCCGTGGCGCCCACCATCAGGATCAGGCCCCGCTTCTCCATCACCAGGTCGGCCAACGTGGGAGGCACGTTCAGCGTGGACAGCGCCGGGATGTCGGCCGAGATATAACGGATGACCGCCGCGTAGGTGCCGCGCTGGCGCATCGCGCTCAGGCGGAAGTTGCCCACGTCAGGCAGCGGAATCGCCATGTTGAGCTCGCCGGTCTCCTTGAGCTCCTCGATGCGGTTCGGTGGCACCACCTCGGCCAGCAGGTTCACCGTGGCCTCCGCGGGCAGGATCTGGCTGTTCATGGCGATGCACTGGCCATTGATCTTGATGATCGCGGGCGCGTGCGCGGACAGGTACACGTCAGAGGCCTTGCGTTCGGCCATCAGGCGCAGGATCCGATCCATCATGCTCATGTCAAAGGCCTCGCTTCGTTTCGGTGGCAGTCGGGATGGCGATGCAGCTCAGTCGCGCAGCAGATCGTTCAGGCTGGTCTTGGCACGCGTCTGGGCATCCACCCGCTTGACGATGACCGCGCAGTACAGGCTGTATTTCCCGTCCGCGCTGGGCAGGTTGCCCGACACCACCACCGAGCCGGCCGGGATGCGGCCGTAGGTGACCTCGCCGGTGGCCCGGTCGTAGATCTTGGTGCTCTGGCCGATGTACACCCCCATGGAGATCACCGAGTTTTCCTCGACGATCACGCCCTCGACGACTTCGGAGCGCGCGCCGATGAAGCAGTTGTCCTCGATGATCGTCGGGTTGGCCTGCAGCGGCTCGAGCACGCCGCCCAACCCCACGCCACCGGACAGGTGCACGTTCTTGCCCACTTGCGCGCAGGAGCCGACGGTCGCCCAGGTGTCGACCATCGTGCCTTCGTCCACGTAGGCGCCGATGTTCACGTAAGAGGGCATGAGAATCGCGCCGGGGGCGATGAAGCTCCCGCGTCGGGCCACGGCGGGCGGCACGACGCGCACGCCGCCAGCCCGGAGTTCGTCCTCGGACAGGCCGGCAAAGCGTGTGTCGACCTTGTCGTAGAAGCCCAGGTCGCCGGCGTGCATGGGCGCGTTGTCGCGCAGTCGGAAGGAAAGCAGCACGGCTTTCTTGATCCACTGGTGCACGGTCCATTGACCGACCGCCTGCCGGGTGGCCACGCGCAGCCGGCCGGCATTGAGTTCGGCGATGATGTGCTCGACGGCATCGGCCACCTCGCGGGGCGCGGCCTTGGGAGAAAGGTTGGCGCGTTGTTCCCACGCGGCATCGATGATCTGCTGGAGTTGTTGGGTCATGACAGGAGGTCGGAAAAAAGAGAAGAGGCCTTTCAGGCCCGGGATTGCACGAAATCGACGATGCGCCGGGCGGCCTCCACGCACTCGGCGGTTTCAGCCACCAGGGCCATGCGTACACGGCCCTGGCCGGGGTTGGCGCCTCCGGCCTCGCGGGCCAGATAGCTGCCCGGCAGCACCGTGACATTGTATTGAGCCAGCAGTTCGCGCGCGAAGTCGGTGTCGCTGCCGCGCCAGGTCGCGGGCACGCCGGCCCACAGGTAGAACCCGGCATCGGGCAAGGCCACGTCCATCACATCGGACAGCAACGGCGTCACGGCGGCGAACTTTTCCCGGTAGAGGCGGCGGTTCTCGACCACATGGGCCTCGTCATTCCAGGCGGCAATGCTCGCGGCCTGCACCACCGGGCTCATCGCGCTGCCGTGGTAGGTGCGGTAGAGCAAAAAGACCTTGATCAGTGCCGCGTCGCCCGCGACGAAACCGCTGCGCAGCCCTGGAACGCTGCTGCGCTTGGACAGGCTGGTGAAGGCCATGAGCCGGCGGAAATCCGTGCGCCCCAGCTTCGTGGCTGCCTCCAGTCCCCCCAGGGGTGGCGTTTCGCGAAAGTAGATTTCGCTGTAGCACTCATCGGAGGCAATGACGAACCCGTAGCGGTCGCTGAGTTCGAACAACCGGGCCCACTCGTCGAGTGGCATCACCGCGCCCGTGGGATTGCCGGGCGAACACACATACAGCAACTGGGTGCGCGACCAGACCGCCTCGGGCACGCGGTCCCAATCGATGGCGAAGTTGCGCGCCGGGTCGCTCGGGACGTAGTGCGGCTGGGCGCCGCTCAGGAGGGCGGCGCCTTCGTAGATCTGGTAGAAGGGGTTAGGGCAGACGACGGTGGCGCCGGTCCGCGAAGGGTCGACCACGGTCTGTGCGAACGCGAACAAGGCCTCCCGCGAGCCGTTGACGGGCAGCACTTGCGTGGCGGGGTCGATGGCCAGGCCATAGCGGCGGTGCAGCCAGGCGGCGCAAATCTCTCGCAGTGCCGGTTCACCGGCGGTGGCGGGATAGCTGGAGAGGCCGCTTGCGAGCGCGGCGGCGAGCGCATCGGCAATGAAACGAGGCGTGGGCTGGCGCGGCTCGCCGATGCCCAGGCTGATCGGCCGGTGGGACGGGTCCGGCGTGACGGTGGAA
This sequence comes from Pseudomonadota bacterium, assembly GCA_023396625.1. Lineage (GTDB taxonomy): Bacteria > Pseudomonadota > Gammaproteobacteria > Burkholderiales > Burkholderiaceae_C > JAEWVY01. Next base: position 3,195 of record JAEWVY010000341.1, read on the forward strand.
AAGAGCTGGCGCAGCCGTTCGAAAGGGTAGGGCTGCAGTCTCGACAGCAGAGGATTCATAGGGTCGTGATTATCGGTCCTGGTGCCTGGTCCGCTGTTTCGCCGTGATTCCGGCCCAACCCGGCGCCCGCAGGGCAAAAGGTGCCGCGGGACGCGGTGTGTCACGAACGGTCACGTACATTCGCGGTGGCCACGGTATCATCGGGCAGCCGCCTGCCACCCAGGCAAGCAAAATTCTTATTGAAAATCAACATCTTAGCCAGTAACCCAGGGTGCTGGCGGTCAGTGCACGGTGCGTCTATCCTCGATCAAACTGTCCGGCTTCAAGTCATTTGCCGAACCGACGAACTTTCTCCTGCCGGGGCAACTGGTCGGGGTGGTCGGGCCCAATGGCTGTGGCAAGTCGAACATCATGGATGCCGTGCGCTGGGTGCTCGGCGAGTCTCGCGCCAGCGAGCTGCGCGGCGAGTCGATGCAGGACGTGATCTTCAACGGATCGACCACGCGCAAGCCGGCCAGCCGCGCCAGCGTGGAGCTGGTGTTCGACAACAGCGACCACCGCGCGGGCGGCCAGTGGAGTCAATTCGCGGAGATCGCGGTCCGGCGCGTGCTGACACGTGACGGCACCAGCAGCTACTACATCAACCACCAGCCGGTGCGCCGGAGGGACGTGCAGGACGTGTTTCTTGGCACGGGCCTGGGGCCGCGCGCCTATGCCATCATCGGACAGGGCACGATCAGCCGCATCCTGGAATCGCGCCCGGAAGACCTGCGCATGTTCCTGGAAGAGGCGGCGGGTGTTTCCAAATACAAGGAACGGCGCCGCGAGACGGAAAACCGGCTGGCGGACACGCGCGAGAATCTGACCCGGGTCGAAGACATCCTGCGCGAGCTCAACAGCCATCTGGACAAACTCGAGAAACAAGCCGCCGTCGCCCAGCGTTTCAATACCCTGCAGGGCGAAGTGACGCTCAGGCAGCACCAGCTGTGGTTTCTCAAACGCGCCGAAAGCGAATCGGAGCAGCAGCGTCTGAAGGCCGAATCCGACCGGATGGCCAACGAATTGGAAAGCCGCATCGCCGAGTTGCGACATGTGGAAGCCGAGCTCGAAACCATCCGGCAGGCGCATTACGCCGCCGGCGATCAGGTGAACCAGGCGCAGGGACAGCTTTACGAGGCCAGCGCCGAGGTCGGCCGGCTCGAGGCCGAGATTCGCTACGTGGTCGAAGGACGGCAACGTGTGGAGCAGCGCCTGGCCCAGTTGCGGGAGCAGGCCGCGCAGTGGGCGGCGCGAGGCGAGGAAGCCGTGGCTGAAACCGAAAACCTCGCCGCCCAGGCGGTGCGCGCGGACGATGTCGCGGTCACGCTGGCGGCGCAGGTCGAGGAACAGGCGCAGGTGCTGCCCGACCTCGAGGACGCCTGGCGACGGGCGCTGGCGCTGGCCAACGAACAGCGCGGCAGTGTGGTCCAGGTGCAGCAGCAGATCCAGTTGCTCGCCGCCGACCAACGACACATCGAGTCCCAGGCGCAGCAACTCCAGCAACGCCGCGAGCGCCTCGATGCCGATCGCCGCGGCCAGGCCGCGCCGGAAGTTTCGCGGCTGGCCGACCTGGAGGAACAGCTTGCCGCGGCGGCCCAGGCTGCCGCCGAAGCCGACGCCCGCCTGCAGGAGCTTCAGACGCTGGGGCCCGAGCTCGATGAGGCGCGGCGCGCGCGCCAGCAGGAGGTCAACGACGAAGGTGCCCGACAGGCCGCGCATGCGGCCCGGCTGGAGGCGCTTCGGGCCCTGCAGGAGAAAGTCCGGTCCAACGACAAACTCAAGCCTTGGCTGGCCAAACATGGACTCGACGCCCTGGGCGGGCTCTGGACCCGGCTGCACGTGGACCCGGGTTGGGAGAGCGCGGTGGAGGCGGCGTTGCGTGAGCGGCTGGGTGCGCTGGAGGTGTCGCGACTGGAACTGGTGCGTGCCTTTGCGGCGGACCCGCCGCCCGCACGGCTGGCGTTCTACAGTCCACCCGTGCCGTGCGCTGCCGAGGGCAGTGCACCGATGGCGCGACTGGTGGATACCCTGCGTCTTGCCGATGCCGGCCTCAAGACCCTGCTGTCCGACTGGCTCGTGGGCTGCTACACCGCGCCGGATCTCGACACGGCCCTGGCCAGCCGGGACCGGCTGCGCGCGGGTGAAACGATCTATGTGAAGGCGGGCCACGCGGTGGGGGCGCATGGCGTGAGCTTTTACGCGCCTGACAGCGAGCAGGCGGGGTTGCTGGCGCGCGCCCAGGAAATCGAAAACCTGGAGCGCCAGCTGAAAGCCCAGTTGCTGATTTGCGAAGAGGCCCGTGGCGCGCTGGCCCGTGCGGAGGCGGCTTGCGCGGAGACCGCCCAGCGACTCCAGGCGACGCGGCGGGAGGCCTCCGAAGCCCAGGCC
>JAEWVY010000031.1 GCA_023396625.1 Pseudomonadota bacterium
CGCTCGCGGCCATCGCCAAGTACGGCATCGACCAGCAGGTGGGCTACATCTCCACCGGCGGCGGCGCCTTCCTGGAGGTGCTGGAGGGCAAGACCCTGCCCGCGTTCGAGATCCTGGCCGCGCGGGCCCAAGGCGCGGCGGGGTGAGCGTACAACCGGCGGGCGCCGCGGCCCAGGCTGGCCTTGATGAACCCGCCGTCGAGGTCGGTATCGCTGGCGCCGGCGTAGCCGTATCGGGTCCAGGGGTGAGCAGATCCTAACTGCCCGCTGTCACGCGCCGCAGCACGCCTGCGGCGCGGCGCGCCAGCATGCGCAACCGTTGCAGCGCCCGCGTCGGTGCCGTGGCATCGCGGTCGGCTCGGACCTGGTAGCGGAAGTGCCGCTCCAGTTCGTGCGCCCGCCCACCGATGAACGAGCAACTGCCTGGCACCGCGGTGTCGGGGTACTTGGCTGCGAGGTAGCGCAGCCCGGCGTGGTAGCGCTCGGTGATGTTGCCATGCGAGTAGTGCTGGAAGCGCAGCGGAAACACTTGCACATCGATGCGATGGCGCTCCCGAGCATTGATGCAGAAGTCCTCGGCGATTATTGGCTGGCTGCTGGCCCTCATGGAGAACCGCTTTAAGCTATCTATTTTGTAGCGATAAATGCGTCGGCATTTTCGTTAAGTGCCCTTGAGTTTCTGCTCAAGTCTCGGACGAACCAACGCCCATACTTCCGCCTGGTACTTGATGGCAGCAGGAAACCCGGCACCGACGGCTTGGCTCAAGAGGGATTCACCCTGCTCGATATCGGCCCAACTGTCGTTGCTCATCCCTCGGCCGATCAGACTCACTGCCAAATCATAGATGGCCTCCGGCGTATTCGTATCTGCCATTGCTTGCAGCTCACCAAAGTGCTGCTCATCCAGTTTCTTTTCGTCCTCCAGATCACGAGGAAGATTCAACCCTTTGGAACTGCGGGAGTTCAGAAATGACAGCACCAAGCGACCTAGTGTGCGCTGGATTTCCGCTGGCTCACGTCCTCTAATGTTGTCCAAGGATAGATTCAAAATCTCTTCCGAATCACCTTCGCCTGCCCCTTGCGCTGGGCGTTCATACGCCAGCAGCAAGTCGGCGGCTTCGTCAACGACGAATTCAATGGATGCGGTTTTCTTGGTCAAACTCATTTGCATTGCTGCTCGCATTCTTGCAGCCTCTTGGTATATTTTCTGAACGCATTTTCTTCACAAGCTTTGCGTGTGCGGTAGTCGTTGTAGGTTGCACCGAGTGCCTTGCAGTAGTCGTAAGCACGGTCAAGTGCGTCATCAGCATCTTGCTTGCATTGTTCAAGCTCGGCGCTGTCGCTCTTCTTTGTTGTCCAATCCGGCAAAGATGGCCACTTGGGCACTGGTGTGTAAGTTGGCCCACCCGGCTCAGACGGATCTACTGGCCGAGGCCCAGGCAATCCAGGAATAGGTGCACCAGGTGGACGCCATGGTCTGGCTTGCAACCCCATTGGGTCCGTGTACGAAAGAGGATTCCCCTCCCCATACCCAAACGGATTCCACCCCCCCTGCAGCCCGATGGGATCAACCTGCGCATACCGCCCGTGCAGCGGCAGATAGTCCCGGTGCAAGTTGTAGAACAAAGCACTGGCCTCATCGGCGCTCTGGCCCGGGAACCTCAGGTCCAGCGCGACGCTGGGCCGGGAAGCCTTGAGCAGCAAAGGCTGATTCGTCACGGCATTCCTGGGATTGCTCGTGGCTTTCAGCACCCCCGAGGGCGCATTGGCCCCGAACGCACTATAGGGCCACTGCCACACCACCTGCCCGTCCTGACCCGTCATCCGCCGGGGCGTGCCCAGATGATCGCCGTGGATGGCGTACAAGCGTGCGTTGCGCACCAGACCGATGGGGATGGCCTGACCGTCCTGCGTGGGCAGCCAGAGGAACTCGCGGGTGCCCTGGCCCCGGGCGCTGCCATTGTCGTACTGGCCCAGCAACGCCCATGCGGGCAGGGCGCCGTCCGCGTAGGTCAAGGCACTGCCCAGACTGGCGCCGCCCTGGGGCGGGGCGAACAGCCAGCCGAAACTGGCCTTGAGCCAGGCGATGAAGCCCTCGCCCAGGACACCGGCATCGGGCGCGGCCCGGGAGGCCTGGGGAACGCTGACGAACACACGCTGGCCCAGCGTATTGGTGAGATAGCGCACCTGGGCCTCTTCGCCGTCCTGGGACAGGTGCACACTGTGCAGGCGATTGTCCGCGCCATAGGTCAAGCGGCGCAGGCCGTCGCTGATGAGGTTGCCGGTGGCGTCCAGGCTGTAGGGGACAGTGGTGCTGGAGCGCGCCAGGGTCCGCCCGCCCTTGTCGCGGGTGATCTCCTGCGTGAAGCCCAGCAGGCGGTTGCTGGCCGGATCGAGCAGGCTGCTGTGGCGGGTGGTGCGGCTGAGGTCGGCCTCGGTGAACTCGCCGTCCAGGTCGGTGTCGCTGCTGGCGCTGTCCTGCGCGCTCAGGCGGTTGCCGTTGGCGTCCCAGGTGTAGCTGCTTTGCGCGCCGGCGCGGCTCATGCCGGTGAGGCGGCCTCGGCGGTCGTAGGCCAGGCTCCAGCTCAGGGGGACGGTGAATTGCGCGCTGCTGCTGCCGCCGCCGCTGCCCTGGGCCACCAACTGCTGGGTCAGGGCGATGATGCGCCCGGCCGCGTCGTATTGGTAGCTGGCGAATTCGTTGGCCGTCATGCGGGCGTCGGCGTCGAACTGGCGGCGGGCGCCGTCGCCATTGAACCAGCTCCAGGACCTGGGCTGGCCCAGGGCGTTCCAGGCGAGGCTGGAGACGAAGGGGATCACCGGTTTGTTGCGCCCGCTGATCTGAGTGTCGATGCCGGTGATCTGCCCGGCGCCGTCGCGCCGGTAGAAGACGACGAGACCGCTGGGGTAGGTGAGTTGGACCAACTGCCCACCCGCGCCGTAGGCGTACCGGGTGACGAGGGAGGTGGGGTGGGCGGGGTTGTCCAGCACGAGCTGGGTCTTGCGCGTGATGCGCCCGAGGGCGTCGTGTTCATAGTCCACGCTGCCGCTGGCGTCCTCGATGCGGGCGAGCTGGCCCACCTGGCGGGTGTCCCAAGTGAGGGTGCTTTCCTGCGCGGGGATGCCCAGGCCCGCGGGCGGCGTGCGGGTGATGCGCAGCGGGCGGCCCAGCGCGTCGCGCTCGACGGTGGTGACCACGCCGCGCGCGTCGGTGCTGCGCACGACCTGCCCGAGGGCGTCGTGCTCGTAGGCGGTGCTGCCGGCGTCGGGGCTGTCTTCGCGCACGATGTCGCCGAAGGCGTTGCGCTGGTGGCGTGTGGTCACGCCCTTGGGGTCGGTGAGCTGGATCGGCTGGTCCAGCGCGTTCCATGCCTGGGTGGCCCGGGCGCCGTCGGCGAAGGCGGTGGCGACGGGGCGGCGCAGCGCGTCCAGGCTCTGGCCGGTGGTCTGGTTCAGCGGGTCGCTCTGGCTGACGGGTTCGCCGTTGGCGTCGTAGCCGATCTGGCTGGTCTGGCCGGCCGCGCCGGTGAGAGCCGCCACGCGGTTGAGGGCGTTGATGACGCGGGTGGTCAGCCGTGCCAGGGCGCCGTCGGCGTCGCGCAGTTCCTCGCGCACACGGTTGCCCATGGCGTCCAGGGTGTAGTGCACCGAGTGGCCCCGGTTGTCGCTGGTGCCGACCAGGCGGTCGGCGGTGTCGTAGTGGTAGTCGATGCTGTGCCCGCTGGGCAGTGTGGCGCGGGCCAGGCGGCCTGTGGCGGTGTAGGTGAAAGTGCTGAGTTCGCCGCCGCGGTTGCTTTGCAGCAGCCGCCCGCGCGCGTCGTAGCTGTAGGTGCTGAGCAAGCCGCTGGGGGCGGTCTCCTGAATGACGCGGCCGCTGGCGTCGTACTCCCAGCGGGTCTGCTGGCCCAGGGGGTTGACCATGCTCGTGCGGTTGCCTGCGCTGTCGTAGCCGTAGCGCCACACGCCCCCGCGCGGGTCGCTCGCGCTGCTGACCAGTGCCTGGCTGTCGTAGGTCCATTGCCACTGGCGGCGCTGCCCTGTGGCCGTGTCGGTGAGGGTTTCGCTGAGCTTGTTGCCCTGGGCGTCGTAGGTGATGTCGGTGATGCGCCCGGCTTCGGTGATGCGCGTGGGCAGCCGCAGCGTGGCGTGCCATTCGGTCTGCACGGTCTGCGCTTCGGGGTGGCCGGCGGCGCGGGTCTGGCTCAGGGGCACGCGGCGCGTGCTGTCCCAGGTGGTCTGGGTGGTGATGCCCAGGAAGTCGGTTTCGCTGTCGATCAGGCCCAGGCTGTTTTGCACGCGGCTGGCGGCGTCGGAGTGGCCGGTGCCCGAGGGGGCGGTGGCGCTGACGACGGCCAGCTTGCCGGCCTGGATGGCGTAGCCGTAGTGGCGTGCCGTGCCCAGCGGGTCGGTGACGGTGACCGGGTCCGTGCTGCTGGCGCCGTAGCTGAGGGTGTAGCGCTGCGCGCCGCCGGCGTGTTCGCTGCGAATGGCGCGGCCTTGGCTGTCATAGTCGAAGGTGGCCAGGCGCTGGCCGTTCTCGGCCACGAGGCCGGTAAGCTGCTGGGTCTGGGTGGCGTTCTCGTAGAGATAGGTTCGCGTGCCTCCATCGGGCTGTGTGGCACTGACCAGGCGGCCACTGGCGTCGTAGGTGTAGCCGATCTGCCGCCCGTCGGGCAGGGTGACGCCGCTGATCCGGCCGGCCGCGCTCCAGGTGATCTGCAGGCTGCGGCCGAAGGTGTTGCTGACCTGGATCAGCTGGCCGGCGGCGTTGTAGCTGTACTGCCGCGTCCAGCCGTTTCGCTGGCGCTGATTCAGCAGG
>JAEWVY010000039.1 GCA_023396625.1 Pseudomonadota bacterium
CCCACGTGCTGCGCTTCCTGGCCCCGGCGGTGACCGGCAAGCTCGCGGTGCTGGCCGTGCGCGCGAAGGTCGGTCAGGCGGGCGAGCCCGAGGCGGAGCTGGCGCGCAAGTTCCTCGACTCGGTCGAGGCGATGAACCGGCGTCTGGGCATCCCGGCGTTTCTGGATGCGCTGCGTGAGGACGACATTCCCGCACTGGCCCGCGCGGCCTGCCGCGAGGCCGACCTCAATTACCCGGTGGCGCGCTACATGTCGCAGGCCGTCTGCGAGGGCGTGATCCGCGAGGTGCTGCCCCCGGTTTCACCGGGCTCGGCCGCCCGGACCCGGGCACCTGCCCGCAAGGCCGCTTCCCCCAGGACGCCGGCCCCGGCCCGCGCCGCCTCGAACCGCCGGGCCGCAGCCAAGGGTGCGACGGTCAAAAGCACGGCGGACACGCGCGCGCCACGTCGCCCGCGCGCCCGACCGGGCGCCCGAAAAACTCCTGAATAGATAGCATATGACGTCCTGATGACGCTGGGAAACGGCAAAAAAGACCGATAATCCCTCCATGAGCCCTCACGTCCACGCCACCACGGCCCCGCTGTCCACGCACGACACCACCCGCACCGACGACACGCGCATCCGCGCGGTGCGCCCCCTGATCACGCCCGCGCTGCTGCAGGAGTGGCTGCCCACGCCCGAGGCCGCGCAGGCCCTGGTGGAGACGAGCCGGGCCGCGATTTCGCGCGTGCTGCACGGGCAGGACGACCGGCTGGTGGTGGTGGTCGGCCCCTGCTCGATCCACGACCACGACCAGGCGATGGACTACGCCCGGCAGCTCAAGGTGCAGGCCGACGCGCTGGCCGACGACCTGATCGTCGTGATGCGCGTCTATTTCGAGAAACCCCGCACCACGGTGGGCTGGAAAGGCTACATCAACGACCCGCACCTCGACGGCAGCTTCGCCATCAACGAAGGGCTGGAACTGGCGCGCCAGCTGCTGCTGGACGTGCTGGCCCTGGGTCTGCCGGTGGGCACGGAATTCCTCGACCTGCTGAGCCCGCAATTCACCAGCGACCTGGTCAGCTGGGGCGCCATCGGCGCGCGCACCACGGAAAGCCAGAGCCACCGCCAGCTCGCCAGCGGCCTGTCCTGTCCGGTGGGCTTCAAGAACGGCACCGATGGCGGCGTGAAGGTGGCGGCCGACGCCATCCTCGCGGCGCAGGCCGGCCACGCCTTCATGGGCATGACCAAGATGGGCCAGGCCGCCATTTTCGAGACGCGCGGCAACGACGACAGCCACGTCATCCTGCGCGGCGGCAAGGCCCCCAACTATGCCAAGGCCGACGTGGACGCGGCCTGCGCGCTGCTGGAGGCGGCCAAGCTGCGCGCGCAGGTGATGATCGACGTCTCGCACGCCAACAGCAGCAAGCAGCACCAGCGCCAGATTGCCGTCGCGGCGGACGTGGCAGCGCAAGTGGCCGCCGGCGACAGCCGCATCATGGGCGTGATGATCGAAAGCCACCTGGAGGAAGGCCGCCAGGACATCGTGCCCGGCCAGCCCCTGCGCCGGGGCGTGAGCGTGACCGACGCCTGCATCAGCCTGGCCCAGACCGTGCCGCTGCTGCAGGGCCTGGCGGCGGCGGTGCAGCTGCGGCGCGCGGGCGGCCGATCCCGCTGACGTTCGGGGCCCGCCCGGCCGCCTCGCACCCCGCGACACGACAATGGCCCCGTGATCGCGCTGTTCCGCCGCTCTCCACCGCCCCTCAGTCTGGCGCTGCAAGGCGGTGGCGCGCACGGCGCATTCACCTGGGGCGTGCTCGACGCGCTGCTGGAGGACGGCCGGCTGCGCATCGACGGCATCAGCGGCACCAGCGCGGGGGCCATGAACGCGGTGGCCCTGGCGCAAGGGTGGATGGCGGGCGGCGCCGACGGCGCCCGGGCCGCGCTGCAGTCCTTCTGGACCGCGGTGGCGGGCAGCATGCCGTTCGAGATCGCGGTGCCCGCCGCCGACGGACGCAACATGGTGCTCGCGCCCGGCGTGCGGCTGATGCTGCAGTGGAGTCACTATTTCTCGCCCGAACAGCTCAACCCGTTCGACCTGAACCCCCTGCGCGGCATCCTCGAGGCGCAGATCGACTTCGAGCGGCTGCGTTCGCAGGGTCCGGTCAAGCTGTTCATCGCCGCCACCAACGCCAACACCGGCAAGCTGCGGCTGTTTCGCGGGCCGGAGCTCACGCCCGACATGGTGCTGGCCTCGGCCTGCCTGCCCACCCTGCACCGGGGCGTCGTGATCGATGGCGAAACCTACTGGGACGGCGGCTACGCGGCCAACCCGGCCGTGTTCCCGCTGCTGGAGGAATGTGCGGCGCGCGACATCCTGCTGGTGATGCTCACGCCATTGAAGCACAAGGCGACGCCGAGCACCGCGCAGGACATCCGCAACCGTGTGCTGGAGCTGGCCTTCAGCGCCACGTTTCTGCGCGAGATGCGCATGTTCGCCCATCTGCGCGAGCATGTCCGCCGGTCATGGCCGCGGCTGGGCGCGTTCGAGCGGCGGCTGGCCGGCACGCGCTTTCACGCCATCGAGGCGACCGAGGTGATGAGCGAGTTGAGCGCCGAATCGAAACTCGCCGCCAACATGCAGTTCTTCGACATGCTCAAGCGCCTGGGGCGTGAACGCGCCCAGGCCTGGCTGCGGACGCACCATGGCGACGTCGGCCGGCGCGGCACCATCGACCTGGGCGCACTGTTCTATTGACGGGGCGCCACGCCGCAGCCCCGCCCATGCAACGCCATCGCGGCCCCGCGCTCAGCGGCTGGGCGGGCGGCGCGGCGTGATCGGCGCGCGACTTTCGAGGTGGCGGAAATTGATGCGCCCCTTGCTCAGGTCGTACGGCGAAAGCTCCAGCGAGACCCGATCGCCCGCCAGGATGCGAATGTGGTTCTTCTTCATCTTGCCCGCCGAATAGGCGACGAGCTGGTGCCCGTTGTCCAGCGTGACGCGAAAGCGGGTGTCGGGCAGCACTTCGTTGACGATGCCCATCATCTCGATCAATTCTTCCTTGGCCATGGCCGGGTCCTTTCAGTGTCAAATTGGGGAAGGGGCGGCCTGCAGGCGCTGGGTGTTGTGCACCCAGACGAGGCCCTGCGCCAGCGCGTAATGCGCTGCCGCGTCGTGCGAGGGAAAGTCATCGTGGAAACGCATCACGCGGTCGGTGGTGGCGCTGCCACGGCCACTGGCGATGGAGACCTGCGCCGCGAAGCGCCCGCCCTCCAGCGGCCGGGGGCAGGCCGCGATGCGGTACTTGCCCAGGGTAATGGGCGAAGTCGAGGAAGAGGTGCCTGAAATGTTGTCGTTCTGAATCATTGAAAAAAACCTGGGCGCGCGTGCCGGCACCGCAAAGCGTCCGGCTGGGCTGTGCCCGAAAAGCGAAAACAGGCAACCGGCGAACCGGATTGCCCCATGACCTGTCTGGCCCCGGCCAGCCCCGCAGCGGCAGCCGGCATGGGGAGCACGTGCCCCGCCAGGGGCCGCGTGAACAGGAAGGAAGAAAACCGCCATGCCAGGCGGGATGCCCGGCCGTTCGCCATGGGGCGGCAGGACCGACCCGCCTTTGCCGGGCCGTGGCTTCACGGCGGAAAAGCAGGCAAGCGGTCAGTCGCCAAAAGCGACAGGGGACTGTAGCACAGATACAACAATTGTGCTGGCCGCCCCCGGCATTGCCCGGGCACGTGCCCCAGGATGCACCCGGCACGCAGGGGCCATGGTTTCAAGGAAAATCGGCAATTTCCCAGCGTCGGGTGGACTTTTCCTGCTATGAATTCAGGATATATCTCCTGATGGCCTCGCACTGCACGACCTGCGGAAAAAGCCCTCCGGCGCCGGACAAAAGCGCCCGGGCGGCGGGACGCTGAGGCCGCCGGGGCACCGCCGCCATGCACGACGGCGCATGCCCGTGGGCGCGCAAGGGCCTCGACGCCGGGACCAGGGGGGCTTCAAACCCTGCTTTTCAACGCATCCCACCCACACCCGCCCCATTCCGCCACACGACACATGGCGGACGCGGCATGGCGTTCACCGCCAGTGCTACCATGCTTCACTTTTTGAAGGCCCCGGCAGTGGGCCCGGAGACAGACGCATGAACCCAACCGAGTCGCAGGCCACGCTGGCGGGCCTGTAC
>JAEWVY010000064.1 GCA_023396625.1 Pseudomonadota bacterium
GTGCCATGGCACGCGCTATTTCATTGCGTAGTTCCCGTACATTTCCTGGCCAGGGATATGCCACCAGGCACGCAAGGACTTCGTCGGTCAGGGATACCACGGGAAGCCCCAATTCAACTGCCACATCCTGCGCGATCTGGCGAGCGATAGGAGCAATATCGGCAATACGCTCGCGCAAAGGCGGGACGGTGAGCGTAACGCCGGCTATCCGATAGTACAAGTCCTCACGAAACAAGCCCTCACTGACGCGCTGCTCCAGATTGCGATGTGTAGCCGCAATGACGCGCACGTCAACCAGCACCGGCCGGGCCCCACCCACAGGTCGCACCTCTCCTTCCTGAAGCACACGCAGCAGCCGGACTTGGAACGCCGGTGAGGTTTCCCCAATTTCATCCAAAAACACCGTGCCCCCGTGTGCACGTTGAAACAGGCCTGGCCGGTCTTCATGAGCTCCCGTGAACGCGCCCCGCTTGTGCCCAAACAGTTCAGACTCAAGCAACGTATCTGGAATGGCCGCGCAGTTTTCCACCACGAATGGACCCGTCAAGCGTGGCGAGGCATAGTGAATCGCTCGTGCGAGCAACTCCTTGCCCGTGCCAGACTCCCCCAGGAGCAGCACTGACAGGTCGTAGCGTGCCACCCGCGCGGCCATCGCGCAAACGGTATCGATCGGGCTGCCATCCGCACGAACGATTCGATCGAAACCGAATGTCGCGCGAGCCTGCGTCAGCTTGGCGCTTGTGCGCTGGCGCATTACCCCGGCGCTGGTACGTAGATCGAGATCGAACCGGCTGGTGTGCAACTGCAGCGACTGAACTTCCGTTGCGTTTCTTACAGCCTCCAGCAGATGCTCAGGTACCCATGGCTTTAGGATGTACTGATATATACCGGCACTGTTGATGCCCGCAATGATGTCTTCCGACTCCGTGTAACCGGAAATAATGATCCGTACGGTGTCGGGCCACCGGTCACGAACCTCTTTGAGAAAATTCACTCCAGAGAGCCCAGGCATCCGCTGGTCGCACAAGATGACGTTGATGACCTGACGGTTGAGCAGTTCACGCGCCTCTTCCGCTCCGCCAGCCGTGAACACGGTGAATTCTTCGTCCAGTGTTCGCCGAATGGCATCTTGCGATCGCACCTCGTCATCCACCACAAGTACGGCGGGCAATTCAGCAGGTTTCAAAGGCATTGGAAAAGACACGGTGCCCTCAGCGATGATGTGCCAGATGCCGTGGTGTCCAGGCATGCGGCTGCTTGGTCACAAAATGATGCCGTGCCACATGGTAGCTGGGGTCGAAACCATAGAAATTGCGATGCATCTGCGCGAGTTCATGTTCGCGATAGTCGGCCAACGGACGAACTGCCTCGTCTTCCGCGCGGCGCCTTGCCTTGCGAGCGATCCGCTCCTCGAAATCGCTGGACGCGGCAAGTTCGAGCGCGCGTTGAAGGCAACGGTTTACATACCCAGCCCGTGGCGCTTCGTCGCAATAGTCGATCATGCCAAGACTTACCGCGCGTCGAGCCAGAAGGGGGAGGCGCTCCTGCATCAAAGCCTTTGCACCCGACTCGCCAAGGCGACGCGGCAATAGATAGGTCCAATACTCGGATCCATACAGATTGCCCATGTTTTTGTAATGCGGGTTAAGCACCACACCTTCATGCGCCCAGACTTCATCGGTGGCCAGCGTCAGAAAGGCGCCACCCGCTCCAGCATTGCCTCGCAGCACGCTCACCGTATATCGATCCGTCGTCATGAGTACGTCCAGCACCACATCGTTCATGGCCTGGATATTGCGCCAAGAAGCATCCGCCGCGCTTCCTCCGGGGCAAGAAGAAGCCGCCTCTATACTGTTGAGATCGATGCCATTGCAGTAGAAGTCCTCTCCCCCCATCAGGAGCAGGACCCGATTGGGCCGGGTCCTGACCTCCAGCAACGCGGCGCGCAACCGCTTGCAGCGGTCCGTGGACATTGCCCCGTTGTAGAAATCGAAGTACAGGCATCCCACTCGTGCTCCTGGCGGACCGTGTTCGCTGTACCGGATCTCCCCCCATTCATCGTCTGGTCTCATCAAAGGCACCGAGCGCATCGGCAGCCTGGCAACCTCGGCAGGAAACAGTTCTGCGGCAACCTGTTTGAATGAGGATGCCTCACTCCCAGAATTCGTCAGCCCGATCCGTCTCGCCTGGCTGATCCAAATCCCCCCATCCCTTGTCCGACGCAGCAGTGCGCCATCTCGCACTGCCAGCACATCGCCAGGTGCGGAGGACCAGAATTCAGCCATCACCGCTTGACTCGCGGCATGGGCGGAATGAAGTGCGCAGGGTTGCCCCCAAAGAGCATCCGCGACGCCTGGCTGCCCGTCGGCGCTACGAATCTTCGCAAGCACATCTCGACTGCTATCGGCATACCAGTCAATCTTCCGATCTTTCTGGAGCATGCCAGGCCGCCAATGAGAAGGCGTCAGGTTCGGCCAAGTCGGCGCCTGTCGCTCTCCACGCGAAAACCGTTCAACCACACGACTGACTGCCCGCCAAGCCGCATCGGCGACTTCGCGCCGATATAGGCTGCCCTTGCTGGCTTCACGCATTGCAAAGTTTTCATAGGCCCACACAGGGCCAGCGTCGAATTCTTCATTTGCCTGGAGAACCGTGACCCCCCACTCCCCCGAGCCGTTAAGTACGGCCCAATCGAGAGCCGATGGCCCCCGGTCGCCCGGTGGACCCGGATGCACAACGAAAGAATGCACGCGCTGCCATACCGAAGCTGGTATACGTCGTTTGAGAAAGGGGGCAAGCACCATATCTGGGACGAACAGACTGACTGCTTCTTCTGTCACTCGGTCGTTGATATCCAATTCCACGCTCAACGTATGCCCCATTGCGCGCAATTCAGCAAATAGACGCTGCGACAGGCTGTTGAAACTGTGACAGAGCATCAGGATACGAAGTTTCGTCATGTCTTGCCGCGCTTCCCGGATCTTCGAGGATCAGCAGATTCGAGGTAGTTGCTCGCCGCTGAGCCAATCGACAACACGTCTGCCACCAAAACGTGTCGCCATTTGCACGAAACAATGGGTATCCGCGACGACCTCCCCAATCCGGACTGCGTCCCCTCCTAGGGGATGTGCCCGCATGGCCGCAAGCACCGCGTCAGCAGACTCGGGCGCACAGATCGCCACCAGTTTTCCCTCGTTGGCCACATACAAAGGATCCAATCCAAGTAGTTCACACGCGGCATCCACTTGGGGCCGGACAGGAATGGCCGCCTCTTGCAGCAGCATGCCGACCCCCGATTGATTTGCAATTTCGTTAAGCGTGGTGGCAAGCCCTCCGCGTGTGGGGTCGCGCAACACGCGCACGGCACCGGACCCTGTGGCCAGCATCGTTTCCACCAAACCGTGGAGTGCCGCGGTATCACTTTCTATGTTGGTTTCAAATGCAAGCGATTCCCGGTGCGAGAGCACGGCCACTCCGTGATCTCCCACGGTGCCCGAAAGCAGGATGGCATCACCCACCCGTGCATTCCTGCCATTGATCTCCACCCCCTGTGGCACCACGCCGACGCCTGTCGTACAGATGAACACGCCATCGCCCTTGCCCCGCTCCACCACCTTGGTGTCACCAGTCACAACTGGCACTTGTGCTTGCGCCGCAGCGGCAGCCATGGATCGAACAATACGCTGAAGGTCGATCAGTGGAAAACCC
>JAEWVY010000086.1 GCA_023396625.1 Pseudomonadota bacterium
CCTCTATCCCATCCTGAGCAAGGATTCGGTGGAAAAATCTCGCAACATCTGGTGCGCGAAGGACAAAGGCAAGACCTGGAGCGACTGGATGTTGCGCGAAATGCCCGCGCCGGCGGCCAGTTGCGACACCACGGCGATCACCCGCAACGTCGAATTCGGCAAGAAATACCGCATCACCGGAACACCCACGATGATCTTCGCCGACGGCTCGCGCGTGCCCGGCGCCATCGGCGCGGCGCAGATCGAAAAACTCCTCGGCGAAACCCGGCGCTGAGCCGTTCGCCCCGCCCCGGCATGGCCGGCGAGGTCGCCGCCGGCCGCGGTCCGGCGGCGGCGAACCGACTCCGCTATTCTCCGATTCATCATGTCCCAACGCCCCGCCCCCCTCCGCGAGCCCGCGATCCACTACCGGGTCGAGGCCGCCGACCTGCACGCCCATTTGTTCCGGATCACGCTGACCATCCCGCGCCCCGCGGACCGGCAGCGGGTCTCTCTGCCGGTCTGGATTCCCGGCAGTTACCTGGTGCGCGAATTCGCCCGTCACCTGCAGAGCCTGCAGGCCCGGCAGAGTGCGCGCACCCTGGCCGTCACGCAGTTGGACAAATGCAACTGGGAGGTGCCTTGCGACCCCGCCCATCCGCTGGTCCTCCAGTACGAGGTGTACGCCGGCGACCAGTCGGTGCGCACCGCCTGGCTCGATGCGACGCGGGGGTTCTTCAATGGCACCAGCCTGTGCCTGCGGGTGGCGCATCAGGACCGGGACACGCATGTGCTGCAGGTGTGCCGCTCCCGCGGCATGACGGGCTGGTCGGTCGCCACCGGCCTGCCGTCTCTGGATGCCGACGGCCACGGCTTCGGCCACTATGTCGCCGCGAACTATGACGAGTTGGTCGACTGCCCGGTCGAGATGGGCCGGTTCTGGCATGGCGATTTCGACGCCTGCGGCGTGCCCCACCGCTTCGTCGTTGCCGGCGCGGCCCCCTCGTTCGACGGCGAGCGGCTGCTGGGCGACGCCAAGCGGATCTGCGAGGCCGCGATCCGCCTCTGGCACCCTCGTGGCAAGCCGGCCCACGCGAGTTACCTGTTCCTGCTGAACGCGGTCGATGATGGCTATGGCGGCCTGGAACACCGCAACTCGACCGCGCTCATTTGCGCCCGCCGCGATCTGCCACGACGGGGCGAGCCCGCCCAGAGCGAGGGCTACATCACGCTGCTGGGCCTGATCAGCCACGAGTATTTCCACACCTGGAACATCAAGCGCCTGCGGCCCGCCGAGTTCGCCCGCTACGACTACACGCAGGAAAATTACTCCCGCCTGCTGTGGTTCTTCGAGGGCTTCACCAGTTATTACGACGACCTGCTGCTGCGCCGGGCCGGCCTCATCGACAACGCGGCCTACCTCAAGCTGCTGGGCAAAACGCTCAACCAGGTGCGCCAGACCCCCGGCCGCGCGGTGCAATCGGTGGCCCAAGCCAGTTTCGACGCCTGGATCAAATACTACCGACCCGACGAGAACACCCCCAACGCCACCGTCAGCTACTACACCAAGGGCGCGCTGGTCGCGCTCTGCCTGGACCTGACCCTGCGCCACGAAGGCCACACGACCCTCGACGCCGTGATGCGTGCCCTGTGGAAACGCTGTCAGGCCGGCCCCATGACCGAGGCGGACCTGTTGGCCGTCCTGTCCGAACTTGGGCAGCGCGACTTCGGTCCGGAACTGGCCGCCTGGGTGCACGGCACGCAGGAACTTGCGCTCGAGCCCCTGCTGGCCCGGCATGGCGTGGCCCTGATTGGCGAAGCGTCCCAGCCGGCGCAGCGCCTGGGTCTGCGGGTGGATGAATCCCGTGGCCTGCATATCAAGACGGTGCTGGGTGGCAGCGCCGCGCAGCGCGCGGGGTTTTCCGCCGGCGACGAATGGCTGGGCGTGGAGACCCGCGCCGGAGCCTGGCGGCTGCGCAAGCTCGATGAGCTGGCGCTCTATGCCGGGGCCGAGCGTCAGCTCACCGCCCTGGTGGCGAGGGACGCCCGCCTGCTGCGCCTGCCGCTGCTCCTGCCCGACGATGCCGGCACCGCCCGCCTGGCGGTCCGCGAGCCGTCACTGGTTCAGGCCTGGCTTGCCCACTGAATGGCCGGGAGAAGAAAGCCCGATTTTTTCAGAAGAAAAGCCGATTTTCCAGCGTCAGCTGGACATAGTTTGCTATTGTTTTTATAGTATTCCAGCCTGACGCCGGCGGCGGGTCGCCCCGCCGCGCTCACTTGCCACGCAAATCCAGGACGCGCTTGGCCTTGCCTTGGCTGCGCTCCACGCCGCCTTCGGGCCGGAGCTCGATCTCGACGCTGCTGCCCACGTAGACCTTGATTTCGTGCTGCAGCAGCTTGGCCGCCGCACGCGCCTCGATGCTCTCCGGGGACAGGCCGGAACGGGTTTCGACGGCCACGCGCAGGCTGTCGAGCGGCCCCTCCCGGGTCAGGAGACACTGGTAGTGCGGGGCCAGTTCGGCGCGCTTGAGAATGAGCTCCTCGATCTGCGAGGGAAACACGTTGACGCCGCGGATGATCATCATGTCGTCGCTGCGGCCGGTGATCTTCTCGATGCGCCGCATGGTGCGCGCCGTGCCGGGCAGCAGACGCGTGAGGTCCCGCGTGCGGTAGCGGATGATGGGCAGCGCCTCCTTGGTCAAGCTGGTGAACACCAGTTCGCCCATCTCGCCATCGGCCACGGGCACGCCCGTTTCGGGGTGGATGATCTCGGGATAGAAGTGATCTTCCCAGATGGTGGGGCCGTCTTTGGTTTCCACGCATTCGCTGGCCACCCCCGGACCCATGACCTCGGACAGGCCATAGATGTCCACCGCGTCGATGCCCATGCGCTGCTCGATGGCGGCGCGCATGTCGTTGGTCCAGGGCTCGGCGCCAAAAATGCCGATGCGCAGCGACACCGAGCGCGGATCGATGCCCTGGCGCTCGATCTCGTCCGCGATCGCCAGCATGTAGCTGGGGGTGACCATGATGATGTCGGGCTTGAAATCCTGGATCAGCTGCACCTGCCGCTCGGTCTGGCCGCCGCCAAAGGGCACCACCGTCAGACCCAGCCGCTCCGCGCCGTAGTGCGCGCCCAGGCCCCCGGTGAACAGCCCGTAGCCGTAACTCACGTGCACCGCGTCGCCCGCGCGGGCCCCTGCGGCGCGGATGCTGCGCGCCACGACGCCCGCCCAGGTGTCGATGTCCTTGAGGGTGTAGCCCACCACCGTGGGCTTGCCCGTGGTCCCGCTGGACGCATGGATGCGCGCGCAGCGCTCGCGCGGCACGGCGAACATGCCGAAGGGGTAGCTGTCCCGCAGGTCCTTCTTGGTGGTGAAGGGAAACTTGGCCAGATCGCCCAGCGTGCGGCAGTCATCGGGGTGCACCCCCGCCGCCTCGAACTTGGCCCGGTACACGGGCGAGTGGGCCCAGGCATGCCGCAGCGTGGCTTGCAGCCGCTTGAGCTGCAGCGCCCGCAGTTCGTCAATGCTGGCTTTTTCTATGGGCTCCAGGGCAAAGGCGCTCATGTCATGTCTCCATGTTCTTCTGTCGATTCGGGAACCACCGTGCCGCTGATCTGCGCGCTCTTGCCTCGAAACAGCGCGACGACCTGCCCCTGCTGGTTGGTGACTTTCATGTCATAGATGCCGTGGCGTCCGCTCAAGACCTGTTCGACACCTTCGCAGGTCAGCACATCCCCCTCGTGGGCCGGCCTGAGAAATTCGATGCTGCAGCCCGCCGCCACCGCGTTGCGGTTGTAGCTGTTGCAGGCGAAGGCAAAGGTGGAGTCGGCCAGCGTGAAGATGAAGCCCCCATGGCAGATCATGTGGCCATTGAGGTGCAGGCGCCGAACCGTCATGCGCATCACGGCACGGCCGGGTTCGCTGACGAGCAACGTCATGCCCATGGTCTCCCTCGATGCCGTATCCGCGGCGAACATGGCTTCGCCCACACGGCGCGCAAGCTCGTGGGCCTGCGCCGAGGTGGGTGGCCGATGGGACGGAAGAGAAGTCGTCATGCTCATTCACCCCGGAATTTCGGCGCACGCTTTTCGAGGAAAGCCATCACACCTTCGATGTAGTCACGCGTGTGGCCCAGCGCCGACTGCGTGTCGCGCTCGACGTCCAGCTGCTGGTCCAGCGTGCGCGTGGCCGCGCCCTGCAGCAAGTGCCGCGTGGCCACCAGCGCCTTCGTGGGCATCTCGGCCAGGCGCCCCGCGAGCGCCAGCGCCGTGGCCACGGGGTCGTCGGCCACATCCCAGATCACCCCCCAGTCACGCGCCTGCGCGGCGCCGAGCTTGTCGCCCGTCATCGCCAGCGCCGTCGCACGTGCCAGGCCCAGGCG
>JAEWVY010000148.1 GCA_023396625.1 Pseudomonadota bacterium
ACTCACGATCTTGTAGGCCACGACGGACACCACGCCGGACCAGACGACGGTCGTCAGCACCGCCTTGGCTTGGGTCCAGACCTGCGCGCCGATGCTGTAGTCGGCCGCGGTCACGGCGGTTGCGGTGACCCAGTCCGCCACATAGCCCGGGCCACCGAGGGACGGACTGTTGAACACACCCGTCAGCAGGGCGCCAAGGATGCCGCAGACACCGTGGACGCCAAACACATCGAGCGAATCGTCCGCGCCCAGCAGCTTCTTCAGACCGTTGACGCCCCACAGTCCGGCGAAACCCGACAGGAAACCGATGACCAGGGCGCCGCCGATGCCGACGTTGCCCGCAGCCGGGGTGATGGCCACCAGCCCGGCGACCGCGCCGGAGGCCGCGCCCAGCATGGACGCCTTGCCACGAATCAATGCCTCGCCTGCGGACCAGGCCAGCACGGCCGCTGCGGTGGCGCCGAAGGTATTGATGAAGGCCAGGGCGGCAAATCCGTTGGCTTCCAGGGCCGAACCGGCATTGAAACCGAACCAGCCCACCCACAGCAGGGCCGCGCCCACCATCGTCAACGTGAGGCTGTGGGGGGCCATCGATTCCTTGCCATAGCCCGTGCGTTTGCCCACCATGTAGGCGCCCACCAGGCCGGCCACGGCGGCGTTGATGTGGACCACGGTGCCTCCCGCGAAGTCAAGCGCGCCGGACTGCCACAACATGCCGGCCTTGGCGTTCATCGCGTCCACCACTTCCTTGCCGGTGTAGGCGTCGGGGCCCATCCAGAACCAGACCATGTGCGCCATGGGCGCATAGCTGAAGGTGAACCACAGCACCATGAACAGCAGCACGGCGGAGAACTTGATGCGCTCGGCGAAGGAGCCGACGATCAGCGCGCAGGTGATGCCCGCGAACGTGGCCTGGAAAGCGGCGAACACGATCTCGGGAATCACGACGCCCTTGCTGAAGGTGGCGCCGTTGGCGAACGTGCCTGCGGCGTTGTCCCAGATGCCCTTCATGAACAGCCGGTCGAAGCCGCCCACGTACGCGTTGCCTTCCGTGAACGCCAGGCTGTACCCATAGACGAACCACAGCACCACGATCAACGAGAAGGTCACCATGACCTGCATCAGCACGGACAGCATGTTTTTGCTGCGCACCAGGCCGCCGTAGAACAGGGCCAGGCCGGGAATGGTCATGAGGATGACCAGCAGTGTCGAGACCATCATCCAGGCGGTGTCGCCCTTGTTGGGCACGGGAGCGGCAGGAGCCGCAGCAGCAGCGGGTGTCGCCGCGGCGGCTGGGGCGGTGGCCGGGGCAGGCGCTTCGGCCGGTTTGGTCTCGGCCGCCGGGGCTTCTGCCGAAGCGGCAGCAGCTGGCGCGGCCGCCTGGGCAAAGGCGGCGGTGCCGCCGGTCAGCAGGCCAAAACCCATGGCCGCCAGTGCGAGGGAGGCAAGCAGTTTTTTCATTTCGATGTCCTCTTCGTGGGGATGTCGCGCGTCAGAGCGCCGCCTTGCCGGTTTCGCCGGTGCGAATGCGCACGACCTGTTCGAGGCCGTACACGAAAATCTTGCCGTCGCCGATCTTGCCGGTGCGGGCCGCGCCCTCGATGGCTTCGATCACGCGGTCGACCAGTTCATCGGCCACGGCGGCTTCGACCTTGACCTTGGGAAGGAAGTCGACCACGTATTCCGCGCCGCGATACAGCTCGGTATGGCCCTTCTGCCGTCCGAAGCCCTTGACCTCGGTGACGGTGATGCCTTGCACGCCGATGCCCGAGAGGGCCTCGCGCACCTCGTCGAGCTTGAAGGGTTTGATGATGGCGGTAACGAGTTTCATGCTGGCTCCTTCGTGCGCGGTGATCAGAAGCTGTACTTGAGGCCGAGCACCAAGCCGGTCCGGCCGGTGAACTTGCCCGCGGGCGTCACGTAGAGCGCCTTGTCGGCATCGGTGCCGACGAGCGCGGCGCTGACGGACAGGCCGTTGCCCAGGTCCTTGCCGAGAGTGACGGCATAGTCGGTGTAGGAGAAATCGCCATGGTTCTTGACCTTCTGGTAGCCGACGTGAGGCGTCACGGTCCAGCCACTGCCCAGGTCGAAAGCCGCGCTCAGATCGACGTAGTAGCTGTTCTTGCTGTCGGAAAAGCCGAACAGATTGGTGGTGGCGTGGGAGTATTTCAGCGTGGCCGGGCCCACGGTCACCGCCCCGTAGATCTCGGTGGTGTTGGCGCTGGGGTTGAGCTTGTTGCTCGGGTACTGATAGGTCAGCACGCCGATGTCGTAGCCCACATCCCCCGCGGCTCCCTTGAAGCCGCCATAGACGTCGACTTCAACGTCGCCATCGCCGCCCGCGTCCTTGATCCAGTGGATGCTGGAGCCCCATGCGCCGAGATAGAAACCACTCTTGTGGGCAAAGTCGACGCCACCCTGCACCGCCGGGTCGAGCCGCGACTGAGAGATGCCGCGATAACGATAGTCCGTGACCACGCCTGCGTTGAACGACAGGGTGTAGTCGGGCTCGGGGGCCTTGGCTTGCGCCAGGACATTGCCGCAGGCGAGTACCGTGGCGGCTGCGATGGCCAGTTTGCCGAGGGTAAGCGTGTTCATGCTGAGCTCCATGGAGGTTGAAAGGGGATGGCGCTGTTAAGCACGGACCGTGCCATGCCCGACGGGGAAAGCCGTCGACCGCCTGGAATGGACAATTCGGGGAGGTTTGCGCTAACATGACTGGATGAATACACAGTGCGCACGTTGTTGGTGCATTCCAGGGCGGGTGCGATCGAGGGGCGTGCACCAAACCCGGAGGGTGGCCGCATGAGCCTGTCTTTGGTGCAAAGTCGCGCGCTCCTGGGGCTGGAGGCGGCGCCGGTGACGGTCGAGGTGCATCTGGCCAATGGCCTGCCGAGCTTCACGCTGGTGGGCCTGGCCGATGTGGAGGTCAAGGAGGCGCGCGAACGCGTGCGTTCGGCCCTGCTGAACGCGGGTCTCGAATTTCCGCACAACAAGCGCATCACCGTGAATCTGGCGCCAGCGGATCTGCCCAAGGATTCGGGGCGCTTCGACCTGCCCATTGCGCTGGGTATTCTGGCGGCCAGCGGGCAATTGGACGCGGCGCGGCTGACCGGCCACGAGTTCGCGGGGGAGTTGTCACTGTCCGGGGAACTGCGTCCGGTCCGCGGCGCCCTGGCCATGAGCTTGGCGCTGCGCCGCCAGAAAGTCGATGCCCGGCTGGTGCTGCCACCGGGCAGCGCCGAGGAGGCCGCGTTGGTGCCTGGCGCCCAGGTCTGTCGCGCCCGGCACCTGCTGGATGTGGTCGGGCAGTTCCTGCACACCACCCCGCAGGCGGCGGGCTTGCCGGAGCCCGCCGGTGCGGATGGAGGTTGGACCCGCCTGTTCCCTCCGCCAGCGCCACGGGAGCCCGACTATCCGGACCTGTCCGACGTCAAAGGCCAGGCCGGGGCCAAGCGGGCGCTTGAAGTGGCCGCCGCGGGGGGCCACAGCCTGCTGCTGGTGGGCCCGCCGGGCGCGGGAAAGTCCATGCTGGCGCAGCGGTTTGCCGGCCTGCTGCCGCCCATGACCACCGACGAGGCGCTGGAAAGTGCGGCGGTCGCCAGTCTGGGTGGGCGTTTTTCGCTGGACCGCTGGGCCCAGCGGCCCACGGGCAGCCCGCACCACACGGCCAGCGCCGTGGCGCTGGTGGGCGGGGGGTCACCGCCGCGGCCGGGGGAGATTTCCCTCGCGCACCATGGTGTGCTGTTTCTGGACGAGTTGCCCGAGTTTCCCCGTGCCGCGCTCGAGGCGCTGCGCGAACCGCTGGAGACGGGCCGCATCACCATTTCCCGCGCGGCCCGGCGGGCCGAGTACCCGGCCCGCTTCCAGCTCATTGGCGCGATGAACCCCTGTCCCTGTGGCTGGCTGGGCTCGACGGCGCAGGCCTGCCGCTGCACGCCGGACCAGGTGTTGCGTTACCAGGGCAAGCTGTCGGGCCCGCTGCTGGACCGCATCGACCTGCATGTGGAAGTGCCCGCGTTGCCCGCGGCGCAGCTGCTGGAAGCCTCGGCAGGGGCTTCCACTGCCAGCATCCGTGCGCGGTGCGTCGCGGCGCGGGCGCGGGCCCTCGCGCGCCAGGGCAAGCCGAATCAGGCGCTGCAGGGGCAGGAGATCGATACGCATCTGGTGCTCGACCCGGCCGCCCGGAAGTTTCTCGACACTGCGGCCGCTCGGCTTGGCTGGAGCGCGCGGGCCATCCATCGCACGCTCAAGGTGGCGCGCACGGTGGCCGATCTGGCGGGGAGCGACGCGGCCCAGGTGGCGCACGTGGCCGAGGCGATTCAGTATCGCCGGGCCCTGCGCAGCGCGACATGAATTATCAAAATTAATAGCGTCAAACGACCATTCGACGCTGGGAATTGACGTTTTTCTTGGATAACCGCCCGAAAACTCACTCTCGAACGAGGCGAATGGTCTTGCGGGAGTCGAGGGGGATCTTTCGCAATTCGTCCAGCAACAGGGCCAGCGTGTCCTCCGCGTCCAGCGCGTGCACGGGCAGGCTGGCGTAGGCGACGTGAAAGCGCAGCGTCGCCGTGCCGGGCAGTGCGCTGGAGGGGCGCAGGCCCTGGGCCACGACATGGGTGGTCATGGCGCCGGCCTCGTCGAGGGTGCAGGGGCTTTCCATCAGCAGGGCAAAGTGCTGCTCGCCCACGCGCGCGACCAGGTCGATGTCCCGAGCCACGGCCTTCAGGCGCGCCGCGGCCAGCACCAAGGCGCGTTCGGCACTTTCGCGCCCATGGTCCCGCGCCAGGGCCGCATGGTTGGCCAATTCGACGGTCATCAGCGCCAGGGCATGACCGGGGCGTGCGCGCGCGCGTGCCAGAGCCCCGTGCAGTTGCACCAGGAGCTTGCGCCGGGACGCCAGGCCTGTCAGCGGGTCGGTCACCGCCAAGGCGCGGGCGCGGGCGCGTGACTCCGTCTGCCGGGACAGGCGGTGGCTGAGTGCGTAGAACAGCAGGGGCATTTCCAGCGCCGAGCCCAGCATCAGCCCGTATTCGGACAGAAAGCCCGATGGCATCAGGCCGAAGTTGCGCGCCACGGGCAACGCGCCGCCCAGCAGGACCATCGTGAAGCCCACGGCGATCCAGCGGCTGTAGAAGTCGCCCCGGGCGATGGCCAGGCTCAGCAGTACCATGACCAGTGCCATCGACAGCACCAGCAGGTTCGTGCTGAGTTCGAAACCGATGGTGCTGGGCCGCAGCATGTCGACCCCGGCCACCCCCAGCAGAATCAAGATGACTCCGGTGGCCAGCTGGTCCAGCAGTGTGGAGTACTGGCGTGGCGCGGCCACGGTCCGCACGAACCAGGCGCCGGTGGCGCCGGCCAGCATGGGCATGAAGAAGGTGACGGGGTTGTTCAGCCCCGGCCATTCCGGCCAGAACAGCAGTCCGCCCACGCCGGTCATGCCCGCCTGCGCCAGCGCCATGGCACCGACGTAGAACGCATACGTGCCGAAAGCGCGGTCGCGATAGACCAGCGCGTTGGCCGTGGCCACCAGCACAGCGAGCGCGGCGAGGCCGAAATAGGCGCCGAGCAGAAACTGGGCACGTTGGGACTGCTCCGTCGTGACCGTGGGGGTCTGCAGGAAAAGGGGCGCGGAAAACGGCACCCGCTCATGCTGCACGCGCAACAGGTAAGTGACGTCCCGCCCGGTTTCGGTGTCCAGGCTCAGCGCGGGCTGCCGGCCCCGCAGGGGCCATTGGCTTTGCGGAAGACGGTCGCCCGCGCGCTGCGTGACCCAGTTGCCGCGGGCGTCGCGATAGAAGAGGGCGACCTCGTCGACGCCCGGCAGTGCCACCAGAAGTTGCCAGTGGATCGCGGCGTTCGGCACGCGTGCGCTGAAGCGGATCCACAGCGCCTCGCTCTCCGACATCACCACCGTGTGGCCTGCGGGCCGGGGGGCAAACGGCAGCTGCGCCTGTTGGGCCTCGATGTCATCGGGGCCGAGTCGGCCGGATGGGTCGAGAAAGAATTGGCTCGATCCTGCCAGCGCCACTTCCGATGCCGTCTCGTCCAGCTGGATGACAGGAGGCATGGGGGCGGCGAGGAGCGCTGGCGTGAACCACAGCCCAAGGCACAGGGTCAGCACTGGCCCCAGCCACGACAGCGTCGCAGCGGCAGTCCGTACAAAGAGGAGCCGTGGCATGCCGCTATTGTGGCGCTGTCGCGCGGGGATGCCGTCAGAGCCGGGGACCGAGCCAGCGCTGCAGGGTGGTCGCCGGGGTGTGGCTGCGTTGGGCCAGACTCTGGAGCTGGTCGTCACCGATCGGGCCGACGTTGAAGTAGGTGCTGTCGGGGTGGCTCAGCATGAAGCCGCTGACACTGGCCGCGGGGGTCATGGCCAGGCTCTCGGTCAGGCCCACGCCGATCTCGGCGCATTGCAGCAGGTCGAACATCGGGCGCTTGATGCTGTGGTCCGGGCAGGCCGGGTAGCCGGGCGCTGGGCGAATGCCTTGGTATTGCTCGCGAATCAGGGCCTCGTTGGACAACTGCTCCTGCGCGGCGTAGCCCCACAGGTCGGTGCGCACGCGCTGATGCAGGCATTCGGCGAAAGCCTCGGCCAGCCGGTCGGCCAGGGACTTCAGCAGGATGGCCGAATAGTCGTCGTGCGCGTCCAGGAACTGCTGTTCCATGCCCGCCATGTCCAGGCCGGCGGTGACGGCGAACACGCCCACGTAGTCCGGTGCGATGCCCTTGGGGGCCACGAAGTCGGCGAGGCAGCGGCTGGGGCGCAGCACGCCGTCGATCTCCTGCTTCTCGGTCTGCTGGCGCAGCCCGTACCAGGTCAGCGCGACCCGGCTGCGGCTGTCGTCGGTATAGAGCTCGATATCGTCGTCATTCACCGTGTTGGCCGGGTACAGGCCGAGCACGGCGCTGGCGCGGAGCCAGCGGCCTTCGATCAGCTTCTGCAGCATGGCTTGGCCGTCGGCAAACACCTGCCGCGCCTGCGCACCCACCAC
This sequence comes from Pseudomonadota bacterium, assembly GCA_023396625.1. Taxonomy (GTDB): domain Bacteria; phylum Pseudomonadota; class Gammaproteobacteria; order Burkholderiales; family Burkholderiaceae_C; genus JAEWVY01. Next base: position 7,002 of record JAEWVY010000148.1, read on the forward strand.
CTCATCCTGCAGGATCCGTGGATAGGGCCCGGCCAGATCCCAGGTCTGGAAGAACGGGCCCCAGTCGATGTACCGTGCCAGTTCGGCCAGGGCGAAGTTCTTGAACACGCGCCGGCCGATGAATTTCGGCTTCGGCGGCACATAGCCTTGCCAAGCCAAGGCCGTTCGGGCTGGGCCCGTCGAAGCCTTGAACTCCTCGACCAGTTCGGGACGAACGGGGGTGGGCAGCCATTTGTTGGCGCGGGCCTTGTCCAGCGGCCAGAGCACAGCCTGTTTCTTGCCCGCGTGCTGCTGGCGCACGCGTTCGTAGTCGGCTTGCACCTCATTCAGGTACTGCGCCGACTGCTCACTCAGGAGCGACTGCGCCACGCCCACACTGCGCGATGCGTCGGGCACGTACACCACCGGGCCGTCGTAGTGCGGCGCGATCTTCACCGCTGTGTGCACCCGGCTGGTGGTGGCGCCGCCGATGAGCAGCGGAGTCTTCTTCAGCCGGAAAAATTCGTCCTTCTGCATCTCCCCGGCCACGTACTGCATCTCCTCCAGGCTGGGCGTGATCAGGCCGGACAGGCCGATGAGGTCCGCGCCCTCCGCCTTGGCCCGCGCCAGGATCTCGTGGCACGGCACCATCACGCCCATGTTCACGACCTCGAAGTTGTTGCACTGCAGGACCACGGTGACGATGTTCTTGCCGATGTCGTGCACGTCGCCCTTGACCGTGGCGATCACGATCTTGCCCTTGGCCTTGACGTCCGCGCCCGCCGCGGCCTGCGCCAGCTTCTCGGCCTCGATGTAGGGCAGCAGATGGGCCACGGCCTGCTTCATCACCCGCGCCGACTTCACCACCTGGGGCAGGAACATCTTGCCCTGGCCGAACAGGTCGCCCACGATGTTCATGCCGTCCATCAGCGGACCTTCGATCACGTGCAGCGGCCGCCCGCCCTGGGCCAGGACGCCCTGGTAGGCCTCTTCCGTGTCCTCGGTGATGAAGTCCGTGATGCCGTGCACCAGCGCATGGCTCAGGCGCTGCGCCACCGGCACCGGCTGCTCAGGCGTGCCGCGCCACTCCAGCTTCTTGCTGTCGTCCTTGGCCGCGCCCTTGGCGCTTTCGGCGATCTCCACCAGGCGCTCGCCGGCATCCGGTCGACGATTGAGCACCACGTCTTCCACGCGCTCGCGCAGGGTCGGCTCCAACTCGTCGTACACGCCCACCATGCCCGCGTTGACGATGCCCATGTCCATGCCGGCTTTGATCGCGTGGTACAGGAACACCGTGTGGATGGCTTCACGCACGGGGTCGTTGCCGCGGAAGCTGAAGCTCACGTTGGACACGCCGCCCGACACCTTGGCGCCCGGCAGATGCTGCTTGATCCAGCGTGTGGCCTCGATGAAATCCACCGCGTAGTTGTTGTGCTCCTCGATGCCCGTGGCGATGGCGAAGATGTTGGGGTCGAAGATGATGTCTTCCGGTGGGAAGTCCACCTCGTCCACCAGGATGCGGTAGGCGCGCTCGCAGATGGCGATCTTGCGCGCGTAGGTGTCGGCCTGGCCCTGCTCGTCAAACGCCATCACCACGGCGGCCGCGCCGTAGCGCTTGATGAGGCGGGCCTGGTGCTTGAATTCCTCCACCCCGGCTTTCATGCTGATGGAGTTGACGATGCCCTTGCCCTGGATGCAGCGCAGGCCGGCCTCGATCACGTCCCACTTGGACGAGTCGACCATGATGGGCACGCGCGCAATGTCCGGCTCGCTGGCGATCAGGTTCAAAAAGCGCACCATGGCGGCCTTGCTGTCGAGCATGGCCTCGTCCATGTTGATGTCGATGATCTGCGCGCCGTTTTCCACCTGCTGACGCGCCACCGCCAGCGCCTGCTCGTACTCTCCGGCCAAAATCATGCGGGCAAAGGCCTTGGAACCGGTGACGTTGGTGCGCTCGCCGATGTTGACGAACAGCGACTGCGCGTCCAGGGTCAGCGGCTCCAGGCCAGACAGCTTCATGGGGGGGGCGGAAATTTCGGGCATGGGGCTCACCTGGGGAAGACAAATGCAGGTGAGCGTCGTTGGGACATCCAAGCCTGACAGCACGGGCCGTGCCGCTGCAACGCTCCTTGGAGGCGGTCGATTTTACCGGACCTCATCACTACGGTCGCCCTCGGGCGCGCCACGCGAGGCCCGCCAGGCGGGGCGGAGCCAGGTTGACAGGCCGCGGACCGGTCATGACAATTTGCCGGCTCTTCGGAGCAGCTCCGTGTCTTTCGAGGTCCCACGACGTGCCGAGTGTGAACCCCCTTCCTGCGCCAAGCCAGGCCAATGGCCACGCCACCCGCGCCCTTGCGCGCGAGGACTTGCGCCGCCGCATCGATGACGAGCTGGGGCGCCTGGGTGAGATCGACCTGAGCTCGTGGATGACAGCGCTCCCTGTGGCCGTGGCACCGGCTGCCCGAGGCATGGACTGGCGGGCGAGCGAGGTGGATCTCGATGTGACCCTGGCGGGTCTTTTGTTGCAGGCACGCGAACGCCTGAGTTCCTCCCACAGCCTTCATGTCACGAGGTCGGACGGCACGCTGGTGGCTGTCTTCCAACCGGCAACGGGCGCGATATACGCCCGGCATGAGGTGGGCCAGACCGATCTGGTGACACTGACCTGGCAGCGGCGCCCGGCCAGCGCCGGCACGGCCCCGGCGAACTGGCGCGAGACCAGCTTTGCGGCCGTGCTCTGGCGTTTTGCGCTGTTTGGACCCGCCGGCGAGCAGGCCTTGCCCCGGCATTACCGGCGGGCGCGACTGCGGCTGCGCCAACTGCCGCCGCTCGCCCGGGCGCTCGTGGCGGGACGGCATTTCAAGCTCATGCAATTGCTCCACGCAAAAGATCGCAGCTTCACGGAGCTCCAGGAGCTGACCGGTCTCAGCGAAGCCCAGCTTTGCCGGGATCTGGCGGCCCTGATGCTCGTGGGCAGCCTCACGACCGCTGACAGCCCCTGATTTTCAGGCCATCGTCTCGTCGGCTTGTTCGTCCCGGTAGGATGAAAAGGGGCCGAGGGCGCGTGCGGGCACAGACGCCACCGCAGCGTGGATGGCGCGGACATGCTCTGGCGTCGTGCCACAGCAGCCCCCCACGAGATTGACCAGGCCTTCGGCGGCGAACTCGTGCAGCAGGCGGCTGGTGACTTCGGGTGTTTCGTCGAAGCCGGTCTCGCTCATCGGATTGGGCAGACCGGCGTTGGGGTAGCAGCTGATGAACGTGTCGGGGGCTGCCCGGGCCAGTTCCTGGATGTACGGACGCATGAGCGCCGCACCGAGCGCGCAGTTGAGACCGATCGCCAGCGGCCGTGCGTGGCGCACGCTGTGCCAGAACGCCGTGACGGTCTGACCCGAGAGAAGGCGACCCGACGCGTCCGTCACGGTGCCGCTGACGATGACCGGCAGACGTTCGCCGGTGGCATCGAAGGCCTCCTCGATCGCGAACAGCGCGGCCTTGGCATTGAGGGTGTCGAAGATCGTTTCGACCAGGAGCACATCGGCCCCACCTTCGATCAGGGCCTGGGCCTGCTCAAGGTAGGCGATGCGCAGCTCCTCGAACGTGACGTTCCTTGCGGCCGGGTCGTTCACGTCGGGGCTGATGCTGGCGGTTCGTGGCGTGGGTCCCAGCGCGCCGGCGACGAAGCGCGGATGATCCGGCGTGCTGAACTTGTCGCAGGCATGGCGCGCCAGGCGCGCGGAGGCCAAATTCATCTCGCGCGCGAGATCGGCCATGTCGTAGTCGGCCTGGGCGATGCGCGTGGCGCCGAAGGTGTTGGTCTCCACCAGGTCGGCGCCGGCGGCGAGGTAGGCTTCGTGAATGTCGCGGATGATGTCGGGCCGTGTGAGCGAGAGCAACTCGTTGTTGCCCTTCACGTCCTTGTGAAAATCCTTGAAGCGGTCGCCTGCGCCATCGGGTCCACCGTACCCTTGTCCGCGGAACTGGGCTTCGCCGAGGTGAAAGCGCTGGACCATGGTGCCCATGGCGCCATCGAGAAAGACGATGCGTCGGCGCAGGATGTCTGGCAGGGTCTGGGCACGGGTGTAGTGGGGGGCACGCATGCCGCGATTGTAGGCAGGCGGTTCAGGCGGCGGATCGCCGCGCGAATGCGAGGGCGGCTTCCAGCATGCGCTGCAGGTGCGGCTGTATCCGTGCTGCCCGGGACGGGAGGTAGTCGAACGGGAAGGCCTCCTGCATGTAGCTGCATTGCGTCATTTCCAGCTGGATGGCATGCACGCCCAGTCCGGGCTTGCCGTACTCGCGGGTGATGTACCCGCCCTTGAACCGGCCGTTGAGAACGGTCGTGTGACCGGGCACCGCCCGGGCAATGCTCAGCAGCTCATCGGCCAGCTGCGCGTCACAGCTCGCACCGTCGGCCGTGCCCAGGTTCAGGTCAGGCAGCCGGCCCTCGAAGAAACGCGGCACGACGGACCGGATGGAGTGGGCGTCCCACAGCACGGCCACGCCGTGCGCGGCACGGAGGCGGGCGAGTTCGGTCTGCAGTTGTGCGTGGTACGGAGCCCAGACGGCGTCGGGGCGCGCCGCGATCTCGGCGCTGTCGGGGAC
>JAEWVY010000152.1 GCA_023396625.1 Pseudomonadota bacterium
GTGCACGGCCGAGGTTTTCTCAGCGGTCTCGCGGTCGAGGTCCTCGTCTGCAATGGCGTAGACCCGCGGACGCCCCTCGACTTCAACGAACAGGCGATCCTCCACACCGATCAACCGCGCCAATTCACGCCGGCGTTCGTTGACATCGGTGTATTCGATCAGCATCGTCGCCTTCCAGTTGTGGCCGTCTGGCACCAGCGGCGCATAGGCGTCGATCTCCTGCTGAATGCCCCCTTCCTCAAAGATTTTCTCGAGGCGAAGCATTTCCTGAATCTGGTAGCGCATGGTCAACTCGCTTTCGAACTGCAGGTTGACGTGCTCACCCAGCTTCACGCTGCGCAGCCTTCGGTGGGCGATGATCCCGGGTTTGTGTGTCTTGCGCCATTGGCTGTATGCCTCCAGACTCATGAGGCTCTCGGGCGTGATCCTTCCGGTCGTCTGCATCATGGGGCTGCCTCTCACTTCAGTCCGTAAGCCTCACGCACCAGCGTCAGCGGGTGCTTCAACTCGGGTGAACCCAGGCCATTGACCTCGAACCCTTGCGCGATGTGGTGGCCACCCAGCGGGCAGTCGCTGCTGATGACGTCGGGGACGCCGCCATCCCCGTGACTGGCCATGGCTTTGAACAGGGGTTTGCCAATCTTCAGGGCCTGCTGGTGCGAGGCTTTCTTCACGCCGAAGGTACCAGCGTGGCCCGAGCAGCGCTCGTGCGTCTGCACGCTGGTGCCAGGCACCATCTTGAGCATTTCCTCGGTCTTCTTGCCGATATTCTGCACCCTGCCATGACAGGGCATCTGGTAACTGACCTTGCCCAGCGACTGGGGAAACTCCAGCTTGAGCAGGCCATCGCGCTTGCGCGCCATGAAGTATTCAAACGGGTCCCACATCGCCTCCTTGACCAACCGCACGTCCGGGTCATCGGGGTACATCAGCGGAATCTCCTGCTTGAACATCAGCGCGCAACTCGGCACCGCGGCCAGGATGGCATAGCCCTCCTTCGCATAGCGGGCCAGCACCGGGATGTTGGCTTTCTTGCTGGCGTCGACGGACTCCAGGTCGCCCAGTTCCAGCTTGGGCATGCCACAGCATTTTTCCTTGTCCACGATGACGTAGGGCACATCGTTGTGGTCCAGGATCTTGAGCAGGTCGTGACCGATGCCGGGTTCGTTGTAGTTGACGTAACAGGTGGCGAAGATGGCCACCTTGCCTGGGGTCCGTTCCCCGTCGCGCACGGTGGTGGCCTTCGCGGGCGGCGGATGGGAGCGGAATTTGCGCGTGGCCAGCGACGGCAGCCAGGCGTTCTTGTCCACGCCCGCCACAGCTTCCATCACGCCGCGCATGGCCTGGGTCTTGTTGACTGCGTTGACCACCTGCACCACCACCGGGATGCCGGCGAACTGGCCATGCACGTCGGTGGAAGCCAGGAACCGTTCTGCCACGCCGACTTCACCCTTCCTGAACTTGATGGCCTTGGCGCGCAGCATGGTGTGCGGAAAGTCCAGATTCCACTCGTGCGGCGGGGTGTAGGGACACTTGGTCATGTAACACAGGTCGCATAGGTAGCACTGATCCACCACCTTCCAGTAGTCCTTCCTGTCCACACCGTCAACCTCGCCTGTCTTGCCTTCGTCCACCAGATCGAACAAGGTCGGGAAAGAGCCGCACAGGCTCACGCAACGGCGGCAGCCGTGGCAGATATCGAAGATGCGCTCCATCTCGTGCAGTGCGGCGTCCTCGTTGAAGAAATCCGGGTTCTTCCAGTCCAGGGGATGACGAATAGGGGCTTGCAGATTGCCTTCGGTGGCCATGAGTGGGCTCCTCTCGAGTGATACGCGTCAAGACCTTGTGCATTGGATGCCGTCTCGGCATCCAACACACAAGCCCCGGAAATCAATCCACGAGTTCGTTCAGCGCCTTGGTGTACCGGTTGGCATGGCTGCGTTCTGCCTTGGCGAGGGTTTCGAACCAGTCGGCGATCTCGTCGAAACCTTCCTCGCGCGCGGTCCTGGCCATGCCCGGGTACATGTCGGTGTACTCATGGGTCTCACCCGCCACGGCGGAAGCCAGATTCTGTCGCGTCGAACCGATGGGCAAACCCGTCGCGGGGTCACCTGACTGCTCCAGAAACTCCAGGTGGCCGTGCGCATGGCCGGTTTCTCCTTCGGCGGTGGATCGGAACAGGGCGGCCACGTCGTTCTGGCCTTCCACATCGGCCTTGTTTGCGAAATACAGGTAGCGGCGGTTGGCCTGGGATTCGCCGGCGAAGGCGTCCTTCAGGCACTGTTCGGTGCGCGAGCCTTTGAGTGCTGCCATGGATATCTCCTTGAGAAGGGTTGAATACGGCTGACGTTCGTGCCCTGTCCCGAAGTCCAGGGACAAAGACAAGATTAGCCCCAATGCGCCCCTGCGTCCAATGGAGTGCGTCAATATCATCGATATGCAATGGCTATTGCCCTTCAGGACAGGTCCTGGCCGGGCCGCAGCAGCATGGCCAGACGAGAGGACAAGGCATTCGCGGTCCCCGCACCCAAGTAAAATCACCTGCACGGCAGCCGTCTCTGGCGGCCGGCGACGCTCCCCCGATTTCCCTCAAGTCTTCCCGTTTGGGTCTCCCATGTCCGACACCGTCCAGCAACCCGGCCTGCAATCCCTGTCCAAATCCTTCGAACCCGCGTCACTCGAGGCCTTCTGGGGGCCCGAATGGGAAAAGCGCGGCTACGGGGCCGCCGGGTTTCGGGGAACGGGCAAGCCGCAAGCCGGCGCACCATCCTTTGCCATCCAGCTGCCACCCCCCAACGTGACCGGCACGCTGCACATGGGCCATGCCTTCAACCAGACCATCATGGACAGCCTGACCCGCTTTCACCGCATGATGGGGTTCAACACGGTCTGGGTGCCAGGCACCGACCACGCGGGCATCGCCACCCAGATCGTGGTGGAACGCCAGCTGCAGGAGCAGAAGATCAGCCGCCATGACCTGGGCCGCAAGAACTTCGTGGCACGCATCTGGGAGTGGAAGGAACAGAGCGGCAACACCATCACCACCCAGATGCGCCGCATGGGCGACAGCGTGGACTGGAGCCGCGAGTACTTCACCATGGACGACAAGCTGTCCACTGTGGTGACCGAGACCTTCGTGAAGCTCTACCAGCAGGGCCTGATCTACCGCGGCAAGCGTCTGGTGAACTGGGACCCGGTGCTGATGTCGGCCGTGTCCGACCTGGAGGTGGAGAGCGAAGAGGAAGACGGCTCGCTCTGGCACATTGCCTACCCGCTGGTCAACGGCAGCGGCCACCTGACCGTGGCCACCACCCGCCCCGAGACCCTGCTGGGTGACGTGGCCGTGATGGTGCACCCCGAGGACGAGCGCTACAGCACCCTGATCGGCCAGTATGTGAAGTTGCCGCTGTGCGATCGCGAGATCCCGGTGATCGCCGATGAATATGTGGACCGCGCCTTCGGCACCGGTGTGGTCAAGGTCACGCCGGCGCACGATGCGAACGACTACGCGGTCGGCGAACGCCACCAGTTGCCCATCATCGGCGTGCTGCACCTCAATGCCACCATCAACGACAACGCGCCCGAGAAGTACCGCGGCCTGGACCGCTTCGTCGCCCGCAAGCAGGTCGTGGCCGACCTCGAAGCCGCCGGCCTGCTGGTCGAGGTCAAGAAGCACAAGCTGATGGTGCCGCGCTGTGCCCGTACGGGCCAGGTGGTCGAACCCATGCTGACCGACCAGTGGTTCGTGGCCATGAGCAAGGTAAGCGACCAGGACCCCACCGGCAAGAGCATCGCCCAGAAGGCCATCGACGCCGTGGCCAGCGGGCAGGTGAAGTTCGTCCCCGAGAACTGGGTCAACACCTACAACCAGTGGATGAACAACATCCAGGACTGGTGCATCAGCCGCCAGCTCTGGTGGGGCCACCAGATCCCGGCCTGGTACGACGAGCAGGGCCAGGTCTACGTGGCGCGCAACGAAGCCGAGGCGCAAGCCCTGGCCGGCGCGGGCAAGACGCTCACACGCGACCCCGACGTGCTGGATACCTGGTATTCCTCGGCGCTGGTGCCGTTCAGCACCATGGGC
>JAEWVY010000200.1 GCA_023396625.1 Pseudomonadota bacterium
CAAGGTGCAGACCTTCTACAACGGCGCACTGGGGGGTGAACGCGAATCCATCGAGGCCGTCCAGCTGGGGACGCAGGAACTGGCTTTCAGTTCCACCGGTCCGATCCCCAATTTCGTGCCCGAGACCAAGATCCTCGATGTCCCTTTCCTGTTCCGTGACAAGGCCCACGCCCGTGCGGTGCTGGATGGTCCCATCGGCCAGGAGATGCTCACCAAGTTCGACGCCAAGGGGTTCAAGGCCCTGGCCTGGGCGGAAAACGGTTTCCGTCACATGACCAACAGCAAGCGTGACGTACGGACACCCGACGACCTGAAGGGCCTGAAGATGCGCACCATGGAGAACCCGGTGCACATCGCGGCCTACAAGGGCTTCGGCATCGTGACCACGCCCATGGCCTTCCCCGAGGTGTTCACTGCCTTGCAGCAGGGCACGGTCGACGGCCAGGAAAATCCCTTGTCGGTGATCATCTCGGCCAAGTTCGACCAGGTGCAAAAACACCTGTCGCTGACCGGCCACGTGTATTCGCCAGCCATCTTCGTGATGAACAAGGCGGCCTTCGACAAGCTGTCCGCTGCGGACAAGCAGGCCTTTATCGACGCGGCCAAGGAGGGCACGAAGGCCAACCGCGCCCGGGTGGACGAAGACGATGCCAAGGGCGTGGCCGACCTGCGCGCCAAAGGCATGACGGTGATCGACAATCTCGACAAGGCCAAGTTCGTCGCGGCGCTGGCGCCGGTGAATGCCGAATTCGAGAAGCAGTTCGGCAAAGCCAATATCGAGAAGATCCGCGCCGTCAAGTAATATTCCTTTTTTTTATAGCAAAAAACGCCCGCAGTTCGAGGACTGCGGGCGTTTTCCATAGATGACCTGCGGGACCCCATGAGAGACGCTTTCCTGCGCTTCGAGCGCCTTAGCACAGGCTTGGCAATGGCCGGCGCCTGTGCCATGCTGGTCATTGCCAGCGCCCTTGGCATGTTCCAGATCGTCACGCGGTTCGTGCTGGAGCAACCGACCGAGTGGAGCGAGATCCTGATTCGCCTTTCGCTGATCTGGATGGTGTTCCTGGGCATTCCCCTGGCCTTCCGCCAAGGGGCCATGGTCAGCGTGGATGTGCTTTACCGCTGGAGTCCGCCCTCAGTCCGCCGCCTCCTTGATTGGGTCGTATCGCTGGCCGCGCTCACATTGATTGCCGTGATTTTCTGGTGGGGTTGGGACTACGCGGTCCGTGGCCGGGTGCAGTCGATGGCGGGGCTGGAGTCGATCTCCATGTTCTGGGGTTATCTGGCGCTGCCCGTGGGGGCTGTGTTCAGCATGATCGGCATTGTGGGCAATCTGATCGATCCCCAGCGCCACGAACTGGAGACGGCGCAATGACCGCGGTGATGGTTTCCACGATGGTGTTGTGTTTCGCGCTCACCATCTCGGTGGCGGTGTCCATCGGTCTGGCGTCCGTGCTGGGCATCCAGGTGAACAACGCCAACATGCTGATCTCCGTGAAGGAGATGTTCAACGCCATCAACAAGTTCCCATTGGCGGCGATTCCGTTCTTCATCCTGGCGGGCAACCTGATGGAAACGGGGGGCATCTCGCGCCGCCTGGTGGAATTCGCCAAAAGCATCGTGGGCGGGGTGCAGGGCGGCCTGCCCATGACCTGCGTGCTCACGTGCATGATCTTTGCCGCCGTGTCCGGCTCCTCGGTGGCCACCACCTTCGCCATCGGGGCGATCCTGATTCCCGCGCTGATCAAGCATGGTTACCCGACGTCCTGGGCCGCGGCGCTGCAGGCGACCAGCGCCGAACTCGGCGTGATCATTCCGCCTTCGATTCCCATGATTCTGTATGGCGTCAGTGCGGAAGTGTCGATCGGCGAGCTTTTCATCGCGGGTTTCGGCCCGGGCATCCTGATCAGTCTGGCGCTCATGCTGTTTGTCTGGGTCTATTGCAAGTGGAATGGCTGGGGCAAGAGCGACGGCGACGGGCGCCTCGGTTTCGGTCGTGCCACGCTGCAGGCAGGCTGGGCGCTGCTGATGCCGGTCATCATCCTGGGAGGCATCTACGGCGGCATCTTCACGCCGACCGAGGCCTCGGCCGTGGCCGTGTTCTACGCGCTGGTGGTGGGCATGGTGATCTACCGGGAGATCAGATTGGCCGATCTGTACACCATCCTGCGCAAGTCGGTGATTTCGTCGGCGGTCATCATGTTCATCATTGCCAACGCGGGCCTGTTCGCTTTCCTGATCACGCGCGCGGGTGTGCCCGACGCGATCGGACGCTGGCTCGAGGCGGTGCTTCAGAGTCCAGCCATGTTCCTGCTCGGTGTGAACGCGGCGCTGTTCGTCATTGGCATGTTCATCGAAACCAGCGCGGCCATCATCGTGCTGGCGCCCATCCTGGCGCCGGTGGCGCAGCATTTCGGTGTCGACCCGGTTCACTTTGGCCTGATCATGGTGGTCAATCTGGCGCTGGGCATGATCACGCCGCCGTTTGGCGTCAATCTGTTCGCCGCGTGCACGGTGGCGCGGATTTCACTGGATCGGATCGTCCGGCATCTGCTGCCATTTGTCGGCGTGATCCTGGCCTGTCTGATGGTCGTCACCTACGTGCCCAGTCTGTCGCTCACACTGCGCGATCTGGTCTACGCCAGATAGTAGAATCATTTCGTGTCAGGAGAGAGCCCCCTCGCGCGAGGCGGGCCGCCGAAGGCGCAGGAGGCTCCGCAAGGCGCCCTGAACGCTCAGGCAAAAGGACTGACGCACGTCTTGCAAAAGACGTTTCCTCACTGGAGAGAGGCGGCATCCGATGCCGCCCACCGAAGGAGCAAACCTGCATCGCCAGGCGAATCTCTCAGGTAAAGCGGACAGTGGGGGCAGCATGCGCGGGAAACCGTGTCGATCAACCCTCTGCCCCTCGAAAGACTGCCGTGTCCATGTCCGACCTGCTCCTGACTCCCTTGCATGCCCTGCACCTCGAACTGGGTGCGCGCATGGTTCCCTTTGCCGGCTACGCCATGCCGGTGCAATACCCCACCGGCCTGGTGACCGAACACCACCACACGCGCCGCGCCGCCGGGCTGTTTGACGTCTCCCACATGGGCCAGTTGCGCCTGGTGGGGCCCGACGCCGCCGCCGCCTTCGAAACCCTGATGCCCGTGGACGTGATCGGCCTGCCCGTGGGCAAGCAGCGCTACGGCCTGCTGCTCAATGACGAGGGCGGCATCATCGACGACCTGATGTTCTTCAACCGGGGTGAGGACATCTTCGTCATCGTGAACGGCGCCTGCAAGGCCGGCGACATCGCCCATATCCAACAACGCATCGGCCACCGCTGCCAGGTCATCCCCATGCCCGAGAAGGCGCTGCTGGCGCTGCAAGGCCCGCAGGCGGTGGCCGCCCTGTCGCGCCTGGCGCCGGGCGTGGACAAGCTGGTGTTCATGACCGGCGGCCACTTCAACGTGGCCTGCGGCGCCCAGGCCGTGCCCTGCTTCATCACCCGCAGCGGCTACACGGGCGAGGACGGGTTCGAGATTTCCGTGGACGCGACGCAAGCCGAGTTGCTGGCGCGCACGCTGCTGGCCCAGCCCGAGGTCAAGCCCATCGGCTTGGGCGCGCGCAATTCGCTGCGGCTGGAAGCCGGGCTGTGCCTGTACGGCAACGACATCGACACCACCACCACGCCCGTGGAAGGCGCGCTGAACTGGGCCCTGCAAAAGGTGCGGCGCACGGGTGGCGCCCGTGCCGGCGGTTTCCCCGGCGCGACCAAGGTACTGGCGCAGCTCGACGGCGTGCCCGGCGCCCTCACGCGCCAGCGCGTGGGCCTGCTGGCGCTGGAACGCGTGCCGGTGCGCGAGCACACCGAACTGCAGGACACCGCCGGCCAGCGCGTGGGCGAAGTCACCAGCGGCCTGCTCGGCCCCACCATCGACAAACCCGTGGCCATGGGCTACGTCGCGGCGGCGCACGCGGCGCTGGGCACCCGCATCAACGCCATCGTGCGCGGCAAGCCCGTGCCCATGGAAGTGGTGCCGCTGCCGTTCGTGCCCACGAATTACTTCCGCGGCTAAGACCGCCTGACCCACCCTCCCCCACACCTCATTCACAGGAGCAACTCTCATGACGATCAAATACACCCCCGACCACGAATGGATCAAGGTGGACGGGGACACCGCCACCGTCGGCATCACCCACCACGCGCAGGACGCGCTGGGCGACGTGGTGTTCGTGGACCTGCCCGAGGTGGGCAAGAGCTACGCGCAGAAGGACGCCGCCGGCGTGGTGGAGTCCGTCAAGGCCGCGGCCGATGTGTACATGCCCGTCAGCGGCGAGATCACCGAGGTCAACGAAGCCCTGCGCGCCGATCCGGCCCTGGCCAACACCGACCCGCTGGGCGCAGGCTGGTTCTTCAAGGTCAAGCTGTCCGACGCCTCGCAACTGGCAGCGCTGATGGACGAGACCAGCTACACCGCGTTTTCCGCCAACGCCTGAGGCGTTGTGCCGCACGGGCTGAGCCTGTCGAAGCCCCCAACCAGCTGTTTCGCTTGCCCTTCGACAGGCTCGGGGCGAACGGTTTTCTTGCAGGCCCGCCATGCCAACGACTCCCACCCCCACCCTCGCCCAACTCGAAAACGCCACCGAGTTCGTCGCCCGCCACATCGGCTTTGACGAGGCCGACGAGCAGCGCATGCTCCAGGCCATCGGCGAAAGCTCGCGCGACGCGCTGATCGCCAGCATCGTGCCGCGCTCCATCGCGCGCACCAGCAAAATGGCCATCCCCGCCGCCATCACCGAGGCCGCCGCGCTGGCCGAACTGAAGGCGCTGGCCGGCAAGAACCAGATCTTCAAGAGCTTCATCGGCCAGGGCTACTACGGCACGCACACGCCCGGCGTGATCCTGCGCAACATCCTGGAGAACCCCGCCTGGTACACCGCCTACACGCCCTACCAGGCCGAGATCTCCCAGGGCCGCATGGAAGCCCTGATCAACTTCCAGACCATGGTGTGCGACCTGACGGCCCTGCCGATGGCCAACGCCTCCATGCTGGACGAGGCCACCGCCGCCGCCGAGGCCATGACGCTGGCCAAGCGTTCGGTCAAGGCCAAGGGCAACGTGTTCGTGGTCAACGGCGACTGCCACCCGCAGACCATCGAAGTGGTGCAGACCCGCGCCAAGCCGCTGGGCTTCGAGGTCAAGGTCGTCAACTCCGAGAAGGAATGGCAGGCCGCGATTGCCGGCGACGACTACTTTGCCGCGCTCACGCAGTACCCCGCCAGCAGCGGCTGGCTGGCCGACTGGAAGGCCGAGGCCGACAAGGTGCATGCCAAGAATGCCGCCTTCATCGTCGCCGCCGACCTGCTGGCGCTGACGCTGCTGGTGCCCCCGGGCGAGATGGGCGCCGACATCGCCATCGGCACCACGCAACGCTTTGGCATGCCGCTGTGCAACGGCGGGCCGCACGCCGCCTACATGGCCTGCCGCGACGAGTACAAGCGCTCCATGCCCGGCCGCCTGGTGGGCGTGAGCGTGGACACGCACGGCAACCCGGCCTACCGCCTGGCCCTGCAGACCCGCGAGCAGCACATCCGCCGCGAGAAGGCCACGTCCAACATCTGTACCGCGCAGGTGCTGCCGGCCGTGGTGGCCAGCATGTACGCCGTGTACCACGGCCCGGAGGGCTTGAAGCGCATCGCCCAGCGCGTGGCCACCTTCACCGCCATCCTGGCCAAGGGTCTGGCGCAACTGGGTTACACCGCCACGCACCACAGCACTGAAGCTGGGGCCTTCGACACGCTGTGCTACAAAACCGGAGACGCTACCAAATCCATAGCTGCTCGCGCAATGGCAGCAAGGGCCAACGTGCGAATTGCCTGGGGCGACTACATCTGCGTGTCGCTCGACGAAACCACCACGCGCGAGGACATCGCGCTGATCTGGTCCTTCTTCGCCAAGGACGGTCAGGCCCTGCCCAGCGTGGAAGCGCTGGAGGCCGACGCGCAGTGGCTGATCCCGGCCAACCTGCTCCGCACCAGCCGCTTCCTGACCCACCCGGTGTTCAACACCTATCACTCCGAGACCGGCATGCTGCGCTACATCCGCATGCTGAGCGACAAGGACCTGGCGCTGGACCGCAGCATGATCCCGCTGGGCAGCTGCACCATGAAGCTCAACGCCACCAGCGAGATGATCCCCATCACCTGGCCCGAGTTTGCCGACATCCACCCCTTCGCTCCCGCCGACCAGCGTCAGGGCTATACCGAGCTGGACGCCCAGCTGCGCGCCTGGCTGTGCGCCGCCACCGGTTACGCTGGTATCAGCCTGCAACCCAATGCCGGCAGCCAGGGCGAGTATGCCGGCCTGCTGGCCATCCGGGCCTATCACGAGAGCAAGGGCCAGGGCCAGCGCAATATCTGCTTGATTCCCAGCAGCGCGCACGGCACCAACCCGGCCAGCGCGCAGATGGCGGGCCTGAGCGTGGTGGTCACGGCCTGCGACGCGCAAGGCAACGTGGACATGGCCGACCTCAAGGCGAAATGTGAGCAATACAGCGCACAACTCGCGGCGGTGATGATCACCTACCCCAGCACGCACGGCGTGTTCGAGACCCAGGTCAAGGAACTCTGCGCCCTGGTGCACAGCCACGGCGGCCGCGTGTACGTGGACGGCGCCAACATGAACGCCTTGGTGGGCACGGCAGCACCCGGCGAGTTCGGCGGGGATGTGAGCCACCTGAACCTGCACAAGACCTTCTGCATCCCCCACGGCGGTGGCGGCCCGGGTGTCGGCCCGGTGTGCGTGGTCGAAGACCTGGTGCCCTTCCTGCCCGGCCACGCCACGGGCGCTGCAGACAACCACGCCGTTCGCCCTGAGCCTGTCGAAGGGCCTGCCCTGAGTCCATCGACGGGGCTTCGACAAGCTCAGCCCGAACGGAAATTTGCCGTGGGGGCCATTTCAGCCGCGCCCCTGGGCAATGCCGCCGTGCTGCCGATCAGCTGGATGTACTGCCGCATGATGGGCCCGGACGGCCTGCGCCACGCCACGGAGGCCGCCATCTTGGCCGCCAACTACGTCAGCGCCCGCCTGAAGGACCATTACCCCACGCTGTACGCCTCCGAGGGCAAGGATGGCAAGCCCGGCCATGTGGCGCACGAGTGCATCCTGGACCTGCGCGGCCTGAAGGACAGCAGCGGCGTGATGGCCGAGGACGTGGCCAAGCGCCTGATGGACTACGGCTTCCACGCACCCACGCTGAGCTTCCCCGTGCCCAACACGCTGATGGTGGAACCCACCGAGAGCGAGACGCTGGAGGAGCTGGACCGCTTCATCGACGCCATGGTGGCCATTCGCGAGGAAGTCGCCCGCGTCGAGCGCGGCGAATGGCCGCGCGACAACAACCCGCTCAAGCATGCGCCGCACACCGCCGCCAGCCTGCTGGGCGCGCAGTGGGACCGTCCGTACAGCCGCGAAATTGGCGCCTTCCCGGTGGCCTCCCTCAAGGCCGTGAAGTACTGGCCGCCCGTGGGGCGTGTGGACAACGTGTACGGCGACCGCAACCTGTTCTGCAGCTGCATTCCCGTGGGCGATATGGCAGCCTGATGCTCTGTTTTTTATAGTTAATCTGTAGCACTGGCGCTGGGAAAAGCCATTTTTTATCTGAATTCTGAACGAAGGCCACTTTGGGGGGCATCCGCATGGCCGGGTGCCTA
>JAEWVY010000227.1 GCA_023396625.1 Pseudomonadota bacterium
GGCGTTGGCCAGGCGCGCATCTTCGGCGCGGGTGTCCAGTGACGCGGCGGCCAGGCCGGCATGCTCCTGCTGCAGCTCGGCCCGATACCGGCGCATGCCGGCGATGCGCGCCTCGAGCTGGCGCGTCATCTCCCCTCGGCTGCCGCCAGCGCGTTCGAGCGTCCGCTCGGCGGCGGCGATGCGTTCGTTCGTGTACTCGATCTCGCGGGCGACCCCCTCCAGCGACGATGGCCGCCCGCTGGCGGCGATCACCGCGCCTGTGACCGCGCCGATGCCCAGCAGCGCCAGGCCGACCGGGTTGGCCGCCAGCGTGGCCGACAGCGCCAGGAAGGCCGTGCGCGTCGCGCCGATGGCGGCCACCACGCCGCCTGTACCAGTGATGGCGCCGGCCACGCGCAGCACGCCCGCCGCGGTGGCCGCGCCACCCAGCGCGCCCAGCGTGCCCTTGATGGCCCCCTCGTGGTCGCGGAACGCCTGGCCTGCGGACGTGACGGCCTGCGCCGCGCCGGAAATCGCGCGGGCCACAGCGGCAGAGGCGCCCGTGGCCTTGTCCAGCTCACCCACCGCGGCGAGGGTGGCGTTGCCCAACTGGGTGAACGCCTGCGACGCCGTCATCGTGGCGCTGCCCACCTCGCCGCGCAGCACCTGGGCCTGGCTCTCCAGCGCACGCACCACCTGCTCGGTGGTGATCTTGCCGTCGGCGCCCAGCGCGCGCAGCTGTCCGATGGACACGCCCATGCCGTCCGCCAAGGCCTTGGCCAGGCGCGGCGCCTGCTCCAGGACGGAGTTCAGCTCTTCGCCGCGCAGCACACCCGAGGCCATGCCCTGGCCCAGCTGCACCAGCGCCGCCTGCATGGACTGCGCGCTGCCGCCACCGATGGTCATGGCGTTGCCCGTAGCTTCCGTGACGGCCAGCATGCGCTGCTGCGACACGCCCATTTCCTGGCCGGCGCGGTTGAGGGTGGCGAACGTGGCGCCCAGTTCGGCAAAGCCCACACGCGAGCGCTGGGCGATCTCGAACAGGGCCGTATAGGCCTGCTGCGCCGCTGTGGCGCTGCCGGTGGACAGCCTGAGCCGATTGCTCAGCTCGGTCACGGCGTCGGCGCTGGTGAGGAAGCTCTTGGCCAAGCCGGCCACCTGGTGCAGTGCCAGCAGGCCGACGCCATAGTGCCCGACCCGGGCCAGAGCCTCGGCAAGCCGGTCCGCGCCACTGGCGGCGCCGGTCATGCCGGCTTGCGCGGTTTCGGAGAACTTGCTCACCTCTTGCCCTGCGCGCGACAGCTGCGCCGTGAACTGCTGGGTGTCGAGGTTCACACTGAGCTTGAGTTCCAAATTGCGGGCCATGGTTTAAAGTTCCAGGATGCTGTGGGTCTTCATCAAGTTCTTCGCGCTCGGCCTGGCCGCTCTGCTCGTGCTGCTGGGTCTGCTGAGCCTTTTCGGGGGCTGGGGCCTGGGCGTGGCGCTGCTGCTGACACTGTCCTTGGCGCTGCCCCGGGCGCCGCGGTGAGGCGCATCGCCCCTCGCCGAGTCCGTCACCGCGGCCGTCACTGCGGCCGGTTGCGCCATGCCTTGGCCTCGCCCTCCATGACCCGCACCAAGAACAGCGTTTCGCGCTGACGTTTCGGCTTGATGCCCAGCATGCGCATCGTGCCGGCCAGGCTGGCGTGGTCTATGCCGTCGTAGTGCACGCCCCCCCATCCGAGCAGCACGCGCCATTGGTTCCACGTCAGCACAAAGCATTCCCAGGCAGGCCATAGTTCGGGAGGCAGTTCGTAGATCGCGGGTTCCGGGTCCGGTGCGGCGCCCTCGACGGCGGCGCGGGCCTGGTGAGGGTCGGCGCCAAGCGCGGCCCACTGCGCACGCAACTCGGCATCCTCGTCCTCGGTAGTCTGCTGCGCCGACCCGGCACTCAGGAGCCAGTGCCGGACGGCGCCTCGGAGTTTTTTTCCTGCTCTCCCACGCGGCCGGCGGCCTTCATGGCATCGCCATAGGCGCGCACCAGCGCGGCCTCGAAGCCGTCCCAGGCCTCGCACACCTGGGCCAGCGTCGCCGGAGAGAAAATCACCGCCTGCCCGGACCGGTCCTTCAGGTCCCAGTCCACCAGCACGTGCGCCAGGAACTCCGCGTCGGTGATGGTCTCGGCCGAGAGGTCGGCCTCGATCTCCTCGCGCTCGCGCTCGGTGTAGCCGCTGCGGGCGTCGGCCAGCTTGTCGCGGATCGCGGCGCGCACGTCAGGCCCCAGGGCATTGGCACGGATGCGCCGATCCAGTGCCCGGCGCTCCGAGGTTTTGAGGCGCCGATAGCGCGCGCGACACGCCACGGATTCGGTCAGGCCGTCGTCACCGACGAGCGGGAAGTGGACGGGCGCCCAAAAGGCGACGGAGGCGAGGACGACAGTCATGCGGTGTACTCCTGTTGAAACTCGATTGCGTGGGGGTGAAGAGCAGGCCGGCGGCGTCAGACCTTGATGGACCACTCGTCGTTGCCGGCGTCCGAAGGGATGCACCGG
>JAEWVY010000292.1 GCA_023396625.1 Pseudomonadota bacterium
CAGTTCACCAGCGACCACGGCTGGAGCTTTCCCGATGACGAGGCGCGCCTGCGTCCGTTGATCCATGAGTGCCGGAGCCTGGGCGTGCGCGTGAGCCTGTTCATGGACCCGGTGCCGGAGCAGATGGCCTTGGCCCGGGCGGCGGGCGCCGACCGGGTGGAGCTGTACACCGAGCCCTACGCCGCCGCGTGGGGGCACGCCGGCCAGCACGCGCAGTTGCAGCGCTATGCCGCCGCGGCGCAGGCGGCGCGGGACGCCGGCCTGGGCGTGAACGCCGGCCACGACCTCAACCGCGACAACCTCACCGACTTCCTGCGCGCCGTGCCCGGCGTGGCCGAGGTGTCGATCGGGCACGCGCTCATCGCCGACGCGCTGGAGCTGGGCTATGGCCCCACCGTCGAAGCCTACCTGGGCTGCATCGACCGGGCCTTTGCCTGAACCGGCGTCCGGTCCATGATCTACGGCATCGGCACCGACATCTGCGACGTGCGGCGCATCCGCGACAGCCTGGCGCGCCACGGCGAGCGCTTTGCGCGCAAGGTGCTCAGCGACGGCGAACTCGCCACCTGGCGGGCACGCAGCGCCCGCTGGCCCGAGCGCGGCCTCCGTTACCTGGCGACGCGGTTTTCGGCCAAGGAAGCGTTCAGCAAGGCCGTGGGCCTGGGCATGCGCATGCCCATGACCTGGCGACTGTGCGAGGTGGGCAAGCTGCCCAGCGGCCAGCCGGTGATCGTGCTGCACGGCGAACTGCGGACCTGGTTCGAGGCCCGGGGCCTGAAAGCCCACGTCAGCGTGACCGACGAGTCCGACTACGCGGCGAGTTTCTGCGTGGTCGAGAAGATTTGATATGTTTTTGACTGTTTTCCATCGTCAAATGGACATTGTTTGCTATCAATTAATGACTTATTTTCGGGAATCTCCATGACCGAGCACGCCCCCGTGATCTTCGACATCGCCGGCACGCACCTCACGGCGGCGGACCGGCGCCGGCTGACCCATCCGCTGACCGGGGGGCTGATCCTGTTCACCCGCAACTGGAGCGACCGCGCCCAACTCACGGCGCTGTGCGCCGAAGTCAAGGCCCTGCGGCCGGACCTGCTGATCTGTGTGGACCATGAAGGCGGCCGCGTGCAGCGCTTTCGCAGCGACGGCTTCACGCACCTGCCGCCCATGCGCGCCCTGGGGACGCTGTGGCAGCACGACCGCAAGGGCCGCGAAGGCAGCGGTGCGATGGCCGCGCTCGACGCGGCGGCGGCGGCGGGTTTCGTGCTCGGCGCGGAGCTTCGGGCCTGCGGCGTGGATTTCAGCTTCACCCCCGTGCTGGACCTGGACTGGGCGGACGATGCCCCCGACGGCGCGTCCCGCAGCCACGTCATCGGCGACCGGGCCTTTCACCGCGATGCCCGCGTGGTCGCCACGCTGGCCCGCGCCCTGATGCACGGCCTGCTGCAGGCCGGCATGTCCCATTGCGGCAAGCATTTTCCAGGGCACGGCTTCGTCCGCGCCGATTCGCACACCGACATTCCGGTCGACCGGCGCAGCCTCAGCGCCCTGCTGGCCGACGACGCGGCCCCCTACGGCTGGCTCAGCGCCACGCTG
The DNA here is from genome assembly GCA_023396625.1 of Pseudomonadota bacterium. Lineage (GTDB taxonomy): Bacteria > Pseudomonadota > Gammaproteobacteria > Burkholderiales > Burkholderiaceae_C > JAEWVY01. The sequence continues at coordinate 1,600 of JAEWVY010000292.1, forward strand.
GCGAGCGTGATGCCGGCGCACGTGATCTACCCCCGGGTGGACAGCCGCCCCGCGGGCTTTTCGCGGCGCTGGCTCGGCGACATCCTGCGCGGCCGGCTGGGTTTTACCGGGGCCATTTTCAGCGACGACCTGTCCATGGCCGGCGCGCGCGTCATCGACGGCCGGCCGGTGTCTTATACCGAAGCCGCGCTGGCCGCGCTCGACGCCGGCTGCGACCTGGTGCTGCTGTGCAACCAGAGCGCCGATGACGGACGCGCGATTGACGAACTGCTCGACGGCCTGGACCAGGCCCGGGTCGCGCGGCGCTGGCAGCCGGACCCGGCTTCCGGACCGCGCCGTCAGGCGCTGTTGCCGATGACCCCGCCCCTGCCCTGGGAGACCCTGATGACCGACGCACGCTACCTGCGCGCGCTGGACCTGCTGCCCTGAACGCGCAGAAAAAGACCCCGAGTCACGCATGAACACCATGACGAACACCGCCTCCGACCTGCTCTGGCAGGCTTGGCAAGACGGCCGGGCGATCGATGCCCTGCCCCCCGGCGTGCGCCCCGCCAGCCGACGCGCCGGGTACGCGATCCAGGCCCGGCTCGAAGACCGCAGCGCGCAGCCGCCCTACGGCTGGAAAATCGCCGCCACCAGCGAGGCGGGGCAGCGCCACATCGGGGTGAGCGGTCCCCTGGCGGGCCGGCTGCTGGCCGAGCGCGTGCATCTGCCGGGCCAGGCCTTTTCCATGGTCGGCAACCGCATGGCGGTGGCGGAGCCCGAGTTCGCCTTCGTCATGGGCGCGGACCTGCCCCCGCGCCCCACGCCGCGCAGCGTGGACGAGGTGCTCGCGGCGGTGGCGGACCTGCACCTGGCCATCGAGGTGCCCAATTCGCGTTTCGCCGACTTCGTGCGCGCCGGCGAGGCGCAGCTGATCGCTGACAACGCCTGCGCGCACGAGTTCCTGGACGGCCCGGCTGCGGCGGGCGACTGGCGGGCACTGGACCTTTCGCGGCATGCCGTGTCGGCCCAGGTCAGAGGCCGCCAGCGTGCCTACACGCGCGACGGCGTGGGCGCCAACGTGCTGGGCGACCCGCGCCGGGCCCTGACCTGGTTGGCCAACGAGTTGAGCGCCCAGGGCATCACGTTGCGGGCCGGCCAGGTGGTGACCACGGACACCTGCATGGTGCCGCTGGAGATCGTGGCCGGCGACGAAGTGTTGGCCGATTTCGGGGTGCTCGGCCGCGTGGAGGCCTGTTTCACGGATTGAATCCGGCGTTCATGCCCCCACCTGCGGAATTCGTTGCCATTTGAAGGGCCTTTGCGTCCCGTTATTCATGTCCAGTCTTGCCGATCTGCCGGGCCGCGTGGCCGGGTTTCTCTTGCGCCTCGTGTGGCTGGCTGCCGCAGCCGTGTTCACGCTCAGCCTGCTGGTGGCTGCGTTCATCGTCATGGTGGTTGTCGTGCTGCGCGCCCTGCTGACCGGCCGGCGCCCGGCGCCGGCGGCCGTGTGGACGCGCTTCCGTGACGCCCGCGCCCGGGCGCCGTGGCCTGGCCATGGACCAGGGTTCCGCGGCGCGCCGAAGCCGGGCGACGTGGTCGACGTGGAGGTCCGCGAAGTCGCCAGTGCCGGTCAGAACGGGCTGGAACGCGCGCCGCACGGGCGCACCGGCCTGCCGCCGTCCACGCCCTGAGACGGATTTGCGTTCGATCCGTGAGAAACCGTTCGCACTGAATTTGTCGAAGTGCCTGCACCGCGCAGGGCTTCGACAGACTCAGCCCGAACGGCGATTGATGCGCTTGAAAGCAAACCCGTATGAGGCATTCGCCCGGCGGGCCTTGCGGTTTGCGCTGAGGCCTCAGCCCTCGCGCTTGTGCGCGGGCACGTCGTGCTCGCGGCGCAGCGCGGGGAACAGGATCACGTCGCGAATGCTCGGGCTGTCGGTCAGCAGCATCATGAGCCGGTCGATACCGATGCCGCAGCCCCCGGCGGGGGGCATGCCGTATTCCAATGCGCGGACGAAGTCATGGTCGAAGTACATCGCCTCGTCATCGCCGCCGTCCTTGGCCTGCACCTGCGCATGGAAGCGCGCGGCCTGGTCCTCGGCGTCGTTGAGTTCGGAAAATCCGTTGCCGAACTCGCGGCCGGTGATGTAGAGCTCGAAGCGCTCGGTCACCTCCGGCCGGCTGTCGTTGGCGCGCGCCAGCGGCGAGATCTCGGTCGGGTGCTCCATGATGAAGGTCGGCTGCCACAGTTTGTGTTCCACCACCTCTTCGAAATACAGCACCTGCAGGCTCGCCAGCGAGCGGCCCGACAGCCGGTCCTTGTCCTCGCTGAGCCCCAGTTTGCGCAGCGCCCCGATCAGCCAGTCCCGGGCGTCCACGTGGTCGCCGGCGTCGGTGTGCCGCAGGATGGCTTCGCGGATGGTCAGCCGCTCGAACGGCTTGGCCAGGTCCACCGGCTGGCCGCCATAGGTGAGCTGCAGCGTGCCCACGGCCTTTTGCGCGGCGTCGCGGATCAGCACTTCGGTGAAGTCCATCAGATCGCGGTAATTCCAGTAGGCCGCGTAGAACTCCATCATGGTGAACTCGGGGTTGTGGCGTACCGAGATGCCCTCGTTGCGGAAGTTGCGGTTGATCTCGAACACCCGCTCGAAGCCACCGACCAGCAGTCGCTTGAGGTACAGCTCTGGCGCGATGCGCAGGAACATTTCCTGGTCCAGCGCGTTGTGGTGCGTGACGAAAGGCTTGGCGTTGGCGCCGCCGGGGATCGGATGCAGCATGGGCGTCTCGACCTCCAGGAAGCCGTTGTCCACCATGAATTCACGGATCGAGCTGACGGCCCGGCTGCGGGCGACGAAGCGGTCCCGCGCGGCGGGATCGGTCATCAAATCCACGTAGCGCTGGCGGTACTTCACCTCCTGGTCGGCCATGCCGTGGAACTTGTCGGGCATGGGGCGCAGGCTCTTGGTGAGCAGGCGCACGCCGCTGGCGTGGATGGACAGCTCGCCGGTGCGGGTCTTGAACAGCCGGCCCTCGGCGGCGACGATGTCACCCAGATCCCAGTGTTTGAAGGCGGCGTACACGTCTTCGCCCACGTCGTCGCGGGTCACGTAGATCTGGAAACGGCCGGTGGCGTCCTGCACGGTGGCAAAGCTGGCCTTGCCCATCACGCGCTTGAGCATCATGCGTCCGGCGATGCTGACGACCAGGCCTTCCGAGGCCAGCACCTCGGCCGTCTTCGCGCCGTGGTGGGCCAGCAGGTCGGCGGCGTGGTGGCCGGGCTTGAAGTCGTTCGGAAAGGCCACGCCCTGGCCCTGCCGCTGGGCCTCGCGCAGCGCCTTGAGCTTTTCGCGCCGCTCGGCGATCAGCTGGTTGTCGTCCTGGGGAGCTGGCGATGGGAGATGGTCAGACA
>JAEWVY010000331.1 GCA_023396625.1 Pseudomonadota bacterium
ACCGAAACCGAGATCACCCATCTGCATTCGCGTGGTGCCGTGGCCTGATCCCACGTTACAGTCCGTCGACGGTACCGTCATTACAAAGGAGACACACATGACTTCACGGCATCCGATTTCTCGCCGATGGGTGTTGGCGACCCTCACGGCCACTGTGGCGTCCAGCCTGCCGCCGGTCATGGCCCAAGCCCAGACGGGGACGGTCAGGTTCGTCTTGCCCAATGCCACGGGTTCGGGGGTGGATGCCATCACGCGGGCGGCTCAACCTGCGCTCGCCAAAGCGCTGGGGAGCAGCGTGGTGGTGGAAAACCAGCCCGGTGCCGGTGGGGTGCTGGGGCTTCAGACGCTGGCCCGCGCGGCGCCGGACGGTGGCACCCTCTCGGTTGTCTCGAACAATGTGGTGATCTTTCCCAGCGTGCTCAAGTCGCTGCCGTTCGACATGCCCGGCGACTTTACGCCCATCGCCATCGTGGGGGCGACGCCGGTCGTGCTGGTTGTCAACCCGGCCAAGGTGCCTGCGACCAACAGCAAGGAGTTCATTGCCTTGCTCAAGAGCAAGCCCAACATGCTGAATTTCGCTTCAGGCGGCAATGGCACCATCTTGCATTTGGCCAGCGAAATGTTTCTCGAGGAAGCCGGGGTGACGGCCAGGCACATTCCCTACAAGGGTGTTGGCCCCATGCTCACCGACTTGATCGGCGGTCATGTGGATTTCGCCACCGCGGCGCTGCCCAGCGTGCAGCAGCACCTCAAGAGTGGTGCACTGCGCGCCATTGGCAACTGCGGTGCCCAGCGCACTGCGGCGGCTCCCGATCTTCCCACTTTCGTGGAGCAGGGCCTGCCGGGCTATGTGATGGAGGCGTGGTTTGCTGTCCTCGGTCCGAAGGGCATGAGCGCCCCGAATGTCCAGAGGGTGCATGACGCGCTGGTGGCGGCTTTCAACGACCCTGTGGTCAGGGACACCATGGCCAGGCAGGGCAATACCATCGGCATCAGTTCGCCTGAGCAGGCGCAGGCCATGTTCCGACAGGAACTGGGGAAGTACGCCGCCCTGGTCAAGAAGGCCGGCGTGGTGCCGCAGTAGATCGGTTTTCTTTCCCGGACCGGCAAGCGGTGGAAGGTCCGCCGCGCGGGCCTGTTCGCTTCAGGTCCACTGCCGGGTCATCAGGGACGGCGCGATGTCGTGGCGCGTGGCGTCAACGAAGCGACCCCGTCTCGTGCGCTGCGCGAAGGTCGGCCACAGGTTCACCCGCAAGCCGCATGGCGACACGGCAATACGCCACTCCGGGGGTTGCCTGGGATACAAGCACGATGAACTGGCCGCCCGCGTGGCGGAGGACCTCCCGGTCGAACTCCATCATTCGGTGGCAGGCGTGAACATCCCCACTGCCGCGCAGGGGGCACGGGGTATGGATCTGGGCAATCACGGTGGTTTCCGAGCTGCTCTCGATGGGCACCTGCTTTTTTGCGGGAAAGGCGCGTTGCCACAGCGGCCCGAGCTCGGACGCGTCACGGGCCCGCCCGATGCCCTTGGCGCGGACCGTCATCCGGGCCATGGACCGCGTGAGCATCTTTGACAAGGGCTCCAGCCGGGGTCTGCGCGCAAAAAAGGCGAGCGTGTCGAGTGTCGCCTGCACGGAAGTCCGGGTCAGCCATTTTTTCATGGGATGTGTGGGATTCATTGGACGGGGCGCGATCTTGCCAGAGATGTCGGCATGGCGCAGACCCTGATGTGACGGCGATTTGGCGGCTTTTCAGCGTGTGCCTGTGCCGCGCCGCGGCTTCTGCGCCGGACTGCCCGCGTCCTTTCCGGGGGCCGCTCCCGCGGTCACTGGCAGCCGCACCTCGGACTTGATTTCCTTGAGCACGATGCTGGAGCGGACGTGGGTCACGCCAGGCAGCCTGAACAGGCAGGCATGCAGAAACTGTTCGTAGTGCTGGATGTCGCGCACCATCACGGTCAGGATGTAGTCGGCCTGCCCGGTGGTGGACAGGCAACGCACGATCTGCGGTTCGGCCGCGACGGCCCGCTCGAACTGCTGGACGGTTTCTTCGCTGTGCGCGTTCAGATTCACTTCCACCACCACCAGCAATTTCAAGCCGACGCGATGGCGGTCCACCAGCGCGGTGTAGCCGCGGATGACACCGGTGGCCTCCATTTCCTTGATGCGTTTCCAGCAGGGCGTGGCGGACAGCCCCACTTTGTCCGCAAGTTGTTGCACTGTCTGCCGCGCATCGTGTTGCAGTTCCTGCAAAAGCTGCAGACTTTGTCGGTCGAGGAAAAAATCTTCCAATTTGGAAAAATATGAGAATGAATATCTAGAAATATAGTGTCAATCGAGTTGAAAAAGAAGAAATATTTCGTTTGTGACGCCTAAGCTTCTTTGCTTCCATGACTGGAGCCGCCATGACCGACGCCACTGCTGTTCTCGTGCTTCCCGAATCCGGGGTCTGTCGGCCCGACTATCAGTTGGCCGACGCGCTGTGGGCATCGCAGGGCACGGTGTTCCTGACCGGAACCCAGGCCCTGGTGCGGTTGCTGCACATGCAGCGTCAGCGGGATGCCGCAGCGGGCTTGAACTCGCGCGGGTTTGGCAGTGGCTATCGGGGCGCTCCCCTGGGTGGCCTGGACCAGGCCCTGTGGAAAGCGGGTCATCGGCTTGAAGAGGCGGGCATCCGCTTCGTGCCCGCCGTCAACGAGGAGCTCGGAGCCACACAAGTATTGGGCACGCAGCGTGTGGAATCTGATCCCGAGCGCAGTTGTGACGGGGTGTTTGCCATGTGGTACGGCAAAGGGCCGGGAGTGGACCGGGCTGGCGACGCGCTCAAGCACGGCAACGCCTATGGGTCCTCGCCGAACGGCGGCGTGCTGGTGGTGGCCGGGGATGACCATGGCTGTGTGTCCTCTTCCATGCCTCACCAGAGTGACGCCTTGTTCCAGGCTTTCCACATGCCCGTGCTCCAGCCTGCCTGCGTCGCCGAACTCGTGGAGTTTGGCCTCTACGGTTGGGCCTTGTCACGTTTCAGCGGCAACTGGGTGGCCATGGCCGCCCTGTCGGAGGTCGTGGAGAGCGGCGCGACGGTGGACTTGGACGAGGTGAACGCCCGTGTGGACACATGGCTGGACACCGACGCCGTGCATGCCGCCACCGGGCACATGGCGCCAGAAGGTGGGCTGCACTATCGTTGGCCCGATCTGCCCTCGCTGGCGATCGAATCGCGTGCAGCTGACAAACTGGCGGCGGTGGCGGCATTCTCCCGGGTGAACAGCATCGACCGGCATGTCATTCACAGTCCGCACGCGCAGGTGGGATTGATCACCTGCGGCAAGGCGCACTATGACGTGATGGAAGTGCTCCGGCGGCTGGAGATCACGCCGGACATGCTGGCCGCAGCCGGCGTCCGGCTCTACAAGGTGGGGCTGGCTTACCCGATCGAGACGACGCGGCTGAAAGCTTTCGCGCGGGGACTGAAGGAAATCCTCGTCGTCGAGGAAAAAGGCGCTGTGGTGGAGACCCAGCTGCGTGACTTGTTCTACAACGCACCCGCCGGCGAGCGCCCGGCCATCAGCGGCAAGCGTGACGTGCAGGGACGGGATCGGATATCGGCGCTCGGTGAGCTGCGGCCCTCCCGACTGATCGGTGTCGTCGCGGACTGGCTGCTGCACCATTTCCCCGATAACCAAACGTTCAACGACCATGGTCGGCACGTTCGCGACTTCATGCCGCCTGAATTGCTGGCGAATGAGGCCGACACGGTCCGGCGTGTGCCGTATTTCTGCGCGGGGTGTCCGCACAATACCTCCACCAGGGTGCCAGATGGATCCACAGCCAGGGCCGGCATTGGCTGCCATTTCATGGCCAACTGGATGGATCGTGACACCGCCGGCCTGATCCAGATGGGTGGCGAGGGGGTGGACTGGGTGTCCCATTCGATGTTCACCCGCACGCCGCACGTGTTCCAGAATCTCGGTGACGGCACCTACTATCACTCTGGTTATCTCGCCATTCGCCAGGCCGTGGCGGCGAAGGCGACCCTGACCTACAAGATACTTTTCAACGATGCGGTGGCCATGACCGGTGGCCAGCCGGTGGACGGCGTCATCAGCGTCGACGCCATTGCCCGGCAAGTGGAAAGCGAAGGGGTCAAACAGGTGGTGGTCCTGTCCGACGACATCGCCAAGTACGACGCCATCCGCCACCGCTTTCCCGCCGGCACGCAGTTTCACGATCGTGCCGAACTCGATGCCGTGCAACGCCGCTTGCGGGAGGTCAAGGGTGTGACGGTGTTGATCTACGAACAGACCTGCGCCGCCGAAAAGCGCCGGCGGCGCAGGAAAGGCGAACTCGTGGAGCCTGACCGTCGCCTGTTCATCAACGCGGCGGTCTGTGAAGGCTGCGGCGACTGCACCGTGCAGAGCAATTGCGTGGCGGTGCTGCCCGAGGCGTCCCCGCTGGGCCGCAAGCGGCGGATTGACCAGACCGCCTGCAACAAGGACTATGCCTGCGCCGGCGGGTTCTGTCCGAGCTTCGTCAGCGTCCGGGGGGGCGGGATTCGCCGCAGGACCGGGGTGCTCGCCGGGACGTCGGGTCACACGGGAAACGACACCACGGCATTCGCGCGCAAAGTGGCGGCCCTGCCCAGGCCACCGGCCCCGGTGTGGACCGGACCGTATGACCTGCTGGTGACGGGGGTGGGCGGCACGGGCGTGGTGACCGTGGGCGCCGTCGTCGCGATGGCAGCTCACCTGGAGGGCAAGGCGGCCAGTGTGCTGGATTTCATGGGTTTCGCGCAGAAAGGCGGATCGGTGCTCAGCTTCGTCCGACTGGCCGATGTGCCTGGACGCTTGAACCAGGTGCGCATCGATACCCAACAGGCGGATGCCATTCTGGCCTGCGACCTCGTGGTGGCCGCGTCGGCCGAGGCATTGCAGACCGTGCGCCGCGGGCGAACGCGTGTGCTCGTCAACCTGCATGAGGCGCCGGTGGCCGAATCCCTGCGCAACCCTGATGCCGACCTGAGGGTCCCAGCCTTGATGGACAAGCTGCGGTTTGCCGCCGGGCCGGACCGTGTCACCGGTTTCGACGCGCAGGCGCTGGCGATGACATTTCTCGGTGACACAGTGAGCGCCAACATCCTGGCGCTGGGGTATGCCTGGCAGCAGGGCCTCGTCCCCGTGGGCCTGGCCGCCCTGGAGCGCGCGATCGAACTCAATGGCGTGGCTGTGGCGTCCAATCTGCTGGCGTTTTCACTGGGCCGGCTGGCCGCAGGCGACCCGCAAGGCTGCGACGCCCTGCGTGGCTTGCCAGCGCCGGCCGCCGCCCCGGAGACCTTGGAGACCCTGATCGCCCAGGGCGTCGCCCATCTGACGGCCTGGCAGGATGCGGCCTGGGCCCAGCGCTTCGAAACCCGGGTGAGGCGCGTGGCGACCTGGGAAAGGGCGATGCGCCGCGCTGCGGGGGATGGGGAGGGCACCGAGTTTTCCCTGACCGTGGCCCGCAGCCTGCTCAAACTCATGAGTTACAAGGACGAATATGAAGTGGCGCGCCTGTACAGCGACGGCGCCTTCCGCCAGGCGCTGAGCGAGCAGTTCGAAGGGGAGATTCGACTCGAATTCCACATGGCACCGCCGCTGCTTTCGCGTGGGCGGGTGCCCCGGAAAATCCGGCTGGGTCGCTGGATGTGGCCCGTGATGGCCGTGCTGGCACGGGGCAAGGCGCTGCGCGGCACGGTGTGGGATGTTTTCGGCTTCACGGCCGAGCGCCGGCTCGAGCGGGGTCTGATCACGGCTTACGAAGCGCGGATCGATGAACTGCTGCCCCAGATCGACCCCGGCAATCTGGCGTTGGCCACGGCCATTGCCGCCGTGCCGCAGTCCATGCGTGGATTCGGGCATGTCAAGCTCGCCAGCATCGCGAAGGCGCGCGTCCGCGAAGCCGAGCTGCTGCACCGATTCAATCCGCGGCGCTATGCCGCGCCGGCCTCGGGTCCTGTGGCCGGACAGATTCGCGGCATCCGCATCGTGGCCGCGAACTGAGGCCGGCGTGCCCCTGTCGGGACAGGCGCGCACACCAAAAAACAAGGGGCCCCGGAGAGCCCCTTGCAGATTTTCGGCGCCGTGCTAGTGATTACTTCTTGGCGTCGGCGGCGGGTTTTTCAGCGGCCGCCGTCTTGTCAGCTTCCTTCTTCGCCTTGGCTTCTTCCTTGGCCTTCTTGTCGGCTTCCTTTTTTGCCTTGGCTTCTTCAGCCTTCGCCTTCTTCTCGGCGTCCTTCTTGGCTTTGGCCTCTTCCTTGGCTTTCTTCTCAGCTTCTTTCTTTGCCTTGGCTTCCTCGGCCTTCTTGGCCTTGGCTTCGGCTTTGGCCTTCTTGTCGGCTTCCTTCTTGGCCTTGGCCTCCGCCTTCGCGTCGGTCTTCACGGCCGTGGCAGGGGCAGGGGCAGCGGCAGCCGCTGCAGGCGCAGCCGTCGCTGGCGCCGCAGTGGTGGCGGGAGCCGTCTGGGCGCCGGCCAGCAGGGAGGCGCCGGCCAACAGCGCGAGCAGGGAAAGTTTGAATTTCATGAAATTACCTCGAACTCTGGTTGGAGAAGACCCTTGCACCCGCGCCCTCACTGGCACGGGTGTCTTCCCACAACGCCGGAACAAAGCCGCCGGTTTACAGGGCCCGAAAATTTCCGTGAATTGGCTTAAAGCGTGTCGATGAAGCTGCGCAACTTGTCGGAGCGGCTGGGATGCTTGAGCTTGCGCAAGGCCTTGGCCTCGATCTGGCGGATGCGCTCGCGCGTCACGTCGAACTGCTTGCCCACTTCTTCCAGCGTGTGGTCAGTGGACATCTCGATGCCGAAGCGCATGCGCAGCACCTTGGCTTCGCGCGGGGTCAGGCTGTCGAGGATGTCCTTCACCACGTCGCGCAGGCCGGCCTGCATGGCGGCGTCGATCGGCGCGGTGTTGGCGCCGTCCTCGATGAAGTCGCCCAGGTGGCTGTCGTCGTCGTCGCCGATCGGCGTTTCCATGGAAATCGGCTCCTTGGCGATCTTCATGATCTTGCGGATCTTGTCTTCCGGAATTTCCATCTTTTCGGCCAGGACGCTGGCGTCCGGCTCGAAGCCGAACTCCTGCAGGTGCTGGCGCGAGATGCGGTTCATCTTGTTGATCGTTTCGATCATGTGCACCGGAATGCGGATGGTGCGGGCCTGGTCCGCGATGGAGCGGGTGATGGCCTGGCGGATCCACCAGGTGGCGTAGGTCGAGAACTTGTAGCCGCGGCGGTATTCGAACTTGTCCACCGCCTTCATCAGGCCGATGTTGCCTTCCTGGATCAGGTCCAGGAACTGCAGGCCGCGGTTGGTGTACTTCTTGGCGATGGAGATCACGAGGCGCAGGTTGGCCTCGATCATCTCTTTCTTCGCGTCACGCGAGGTGGCCTCGCCCTCGTTCATGCGCTTGTTGATGTCCTTGAGTTCGTCCAGAGGCACCACCACGCGGGCCTGGATGTCGAACAGCTTCTGCTGCAGATCCTGCACCGGGGGGATGTTGCGCCCCATGATGGCGCTCCAGGGTTTGCCAGCGGCGGCCTGCTTCTCGATCCATTTCAGGTTCAGCAGGTTGGAGGCCACGCGCTGCCCATGCTTGTCGCGGCCGCTGAACTCGGTGATGAACAAGTCCTGCGGGTAACCACACTTGTCCACGATGATGCGGCGCAGCTCGCGTTCCTTCTTGCGCACGTCGTCCACCTGGGCCCGCACCATGTCGCAGAGTTTCTCGATGGTCTTGGCGGTGAAGCGGATGGTCATCAGCTCCGCCGACAGCGCGTGCTGGGCTTTTTGGTAAGCGGGCGTGCCCCAGCCTTCCTTGTCGTAGGCCTTGTGCACTTTCTCGAACAGCGAGGCGATGCGGTCGAAGCGTTCGAGGGCCTGGTTCTTCAGTTCCTCGAGCTTCTTGGTCAGGGCCTTCGAGCCCCCCTTGCCATCGTCGTCGTCAGCCTCGTCGAATTCGTCGAAGTCTTCCTCGGCCACGTAATCGTCGGCCTCATTGATGTTGGAGAAGCCATCGACCACGGTGGAGATGACCACCTTGCCTTCGCGAATTTCCGCCGCCATGCGCAGGATCTCCGCGATGGTGGCCGGCGACGCGCTGATGGCCTCCATCATCGACATCAGACCGCCTTCGATGCGCTTGGCGATCTCGATTTCGCCCTCGCGGGTGAGCAGCTCGACGGTGCCCATTTCGCGCATGTACATGCGCACCGGGTCGGTGGTGCGGCCGAACTCGCTGTCCACCGTGGACAGGGCGGCTTCGGCCGCCTCCTCGGCTTCCTCCTCGGTGGAGCCGGTGGGGGCGTTGTCGGTGATGATCAGCGTTTCCGCGTCGGGGGTCTGCTCGTACACGGCCACGCCCAGGTCGTTCAGGGTGGCAATGACCACTTCGAGCGTTTCGGCGTCCACCAGCTTTTCGGGCAGGTGATCGGTGATTTCGGCGTGCGTCAGGTAGCCGCGCGTCTTGCCGAGCTTGATCAGGGCCTTCAGGCGCTGGCGGCGCTTGGCCATGTCCTCCTCGGACAGCACGGTTTCGTCGAGGCCGAATTCCTTCATCAAGGCCCGTTCCTTGGCCTTGCTGATCTTCATGCGCAGGGGTTTGACCTTTTCGCTGACTTCGGGCGTGGCCTCGGGCTCGCCGACCAGATCGGCCTCGATGTCGCTCAGGTCCAGATCGTCGGCATCGGACGGGGTGGCGGCCGCGGCGGCCTTGGGCTTGCGGCCACGCTTGGCGCCGGTTTTGGCGGGCGCCTTCGCAGCGGGTTCCGCCTTGGGCGGCCGGCCGGGTTTCTTGCGTCCGGCGTCGGCCACCGCGGCCTGGACCGTGGTCTTTTTGGATTCTTCAGCGGTGGATTTGGGCGGGGTCTTTGAGGCAGGCAATTGGAGGGCTTTCTTTTCAGGCGGAGTGGCGACGGCCTTGGCACTCTTGCCTTTCGCGGCCTCGGGGCGAGACTTCGCGGCGACAGGTGTCTTGGCGGCCTTGACGCTGGCGGGCGTGGCCGGTTTCTTGGACTTTTGAGCAGGCATGCAAAGACCTCGGGACATCAAAAATGGACAAGGACCAGACGGCGCCGTGCGGGCACAGGTCGAGCTCCGGGGCGCATGGCGCAAGGGGCGGCAGACCGGGCCGGGCGGGCCAGCTTTCACGGGCAAGATGGGTGGGCGAACATTTGGCGTGCAGTCCTTGCGGTGAGTTGGCCGGTCGTGCGCGTGCTGCGCATCGGTTGGCCGGGCCCGGAGGTGTTGCTGTCGCTCTTGCCTGACGTAACCTCAAATTATACCGCCGGCCCGGATTTTCAAGGCCCGGGAAGAGGTGCCGTCAGGGCGAGGGGACGATGGCCGCGCTGAGCTGGCGGCGGCGCTCGTGCAGTGCGCGCAGGCGCTCCAGCGCCGTGGGGTCGGAGCTGGCCTGGGCCACGGCCTCGTTTTCCAGCGTGGCGAGGTGGTCGATCAGCATCAGGTTGAGCAGGCCCCGCAGTTCGTGCCGTGCCTCGGCGGGGTCCGGCGCGCCATCGGCCAGCGGCTGGCCGCCCATCAGCCGCAAGGCCAGGGCCTCGAAATCGAGGCCGCGCAGGTCGTCCCGCAGGGCTCCCCAGGCCAGCGGGCCATGGTCATGGAACTGGTGGTCGAGCCACACGAACAGCGGGCCATGGGGCGCGGGCAGCGCGCAGAGCATGGTGTGGTCCTCCTGCGAGAGCGTGTCCCACTCCGCCATGTTGGACAGCAGCAGCCGGGCCGCGTGGTCCGCGCGGCTGGCCGGTCTGGCCCGCTGGCCAAAGCGGGCGTAGGGGCTCGAGATTTTGTGGCTTTTTTGCCATTTCCCAGCGTCGGATGGACTGATGTTGCTATCATTATTGATATTCTTCCTGCCCGTGCCGGCCAGCCTTGCCGGCTCGCCCTGCCAGATGTCGGCCAGTTCGCGGGCGTCGAGCTGGACCAGGGCCGCCAGTTCTCCCAGCAGCTGCCGCTTGAGCGCGCCGTCGGGCAGGGCGCTCCACAGCGGCCGCGCCTGGCTGGCCAGGCGGGCACGCCCCTCGGCCGCGGACAGATCGCAGCCTTCGCTGGCCGCCTCGACCAGGAAGCGCGACAGCGGCACGGCGTCGCCAACGCAGCGCGCGAACGCCTGCGCACCGGACGCGCGGATGTAGCTGTCCGGGTCGTGCTCGGGCGGCAGGAAGAGGAATTTCACCGTGCGGACATCGTTGGCATGGGGCAGGGCGGCGTCCAGCGCCTTGCGCGCGGCGCGCCGGCCGGCGGCATCGCCGTCGAAGCTGAACACCACGCTGTCGCTGAAGCGAAAGAGCTTCTGCACGTGCTCGGGCGTGCAGGCGGTGCCCAGCGTGGCCACGGCGTTGGGGAAGCCCAGCTGCGCCAGCGCCACCACGTCCATGTAGCCCTCGGTGACGAGCACGTAGCCGGCCTCGCGCAGCGCCTGGCGTGCCTCGAACAGCCCGTACAGTTCCCGCCCTTTGTGGAACACCGCCGTTTCGGGGGAGTTGAGGTATTTCGGCTTTTCGTCGCCGATGACCCGCCCGCCGAAGCCGATGCATTCGCCCTTGATGTTGCGGATGGGGAACATGACGCGGTCGCGGAAGCGGTCGTAGCGCTTTTCCTCGCTGCCGCCTTCGGCCGGGTGGACGATCACCAGGCCGCTTTCCTCCAGCAGCGGATCGTCGTAGGCCGGGAAGACGCTGGCCAGGCTGCGCCAGCCCTCGGGCGCGTAGCCCAGGCCGTAGCGCCGGGCGATCTCGCCGGACAGGCCGCGGCCCTTGAGGTAGTCGACGGCCCGTGGCGAGTCCCGGAGATGCTTGCGATAGGCCGCACCGGCCTTTTCGAGCACGTCGGTCAACGTGGCCTGTTTCCGGCGCTGTGCGTCGGCGCGGACGCGGTCCAGTTCGGAGCGCTCCTCCTCGGGCACGGCCAGGCCCACTTGCTGGGCCAGGTCCTTCACGGCCTCGACGAAGCTCATGCCGGCGTGGTCCATGAGGAAGCTGATGGCGTTGCCGTTCTTGCCGCAGCCGAAGCAGTGGTAGAACTGCTTGGTGGGGCTGACGGTGAAGCTGGGCGACTTTTCCGCATGGAACGGACACAGGCCCATGAAATTGGCCCCGCCCTTGCGCAGCTGCACATAGCGGCCCACGATCTCGACCACATCGATGCGGGACAGCAGTTCCTGGATGAAGGATTGCGGAATCGTCACCCGGGTATTTTGACCGATCGGGCGCTGGTGCCAGGTCCGCCACCGGTGTGCCGCGCTTTGCGCTAAGGTGCGGCCTTTCCCAGGGAAAAAGCACCGAGGAGAGCGCCATGACATCCATCTATGACCGGGACCTGCCGCGCAACGACGCCAACTTCGCGCCGCTGACGCCGCTGTTCTTTATCGAACGGACGGCCGAGGTCTACCCCGACCGGCTGGCCATCGTGCACGGCGAGCTGCGCCGCAGCTGGGGCGAGACCTATGCGCGCTGCCGGCGGCTGGCCAGCGCCCTCGCGCGCGCCGGCATCGGCAGGAACGACACCGTCGCGGTGATGCTGCCCAACACCCCGCCGATGGTGGAGGCGCATTTCGGTGTGCCCATGGCCGGCGCCGTGCTGAACGCCCTCAACACCCGGCTCGACGCCCAGACGGTGGCGTTCATGCTGGACCACGGCGAGGCCAAGGCCTTGATCGTGGACACCGAGTTCGCGGACACGGCGCGCCAGGCC
>JAEWVY010000353.1 GCA_023396625.1 Pseudomonadota bacterium
GCGATGGCCAGCACGACGAAGATCAGGTCCCGCAGCACATCGTCGAGCAAGTGGTTGCGGTTGTCGGTCCACATCGTCATCTGACGCTGGGCGTGGTGGAGCGCGTGCAGCGCCCACCACCATTCGAACCGGTGCTGCGCGCGGTGCAGCCAGTAGCCGGCGAAATCGAACGCCACCAGATAGATGAAAAAACTCGGCAACGCCTGGTCGGTGACGCCGGGCCAAAGCTGGTCCAGATGCAGCGTCGGCAAACCCTTCGCCCGGAGCATTCCGATGCCTTCTTCGAGCCAGTTCTCGAACGTGAAGAACATCACCAGCTTGAACAGCCCCAGCCGATGCAGCAGGGTGTAGAGCACATCCACGCGGACCGCCCGCCGGTCGGTCACGGCTTCCACCGGCCACAGCCTCTGCATCGGTCCGATCACGACCGCCAGCACCGCCACCTGCAACAGCCCCACCAGCAGCCAGCCCGTCCCGTCGTAGGCCTGCTCCAGCCGGTTGGCCGCGCCCAGGTGGAAGGCCAGGGGTTGCACGGCGGCTTCGAACAGCCATTGCTGCGCCAGGGCAAACCAGTCGGTGAACGTCTCCATCCCGTCCGTCCGCGAATCAATGCACTCCCGGCGCCACTCTGGCCCCATGGACGGGGTGTTCACGCAGCGTCCGGAAGCAGAAACCGCGCGCCCGCAGGCCAGTGATCAGCGGCTCCAGCACCTCGGGCGCCCACGGCGTCCTGCGTGACCAGATCCCGAGATGTGCCACAAGAATGTCGCCGGGCCGGATGTCCCTGAGCGCCTTGTCCAGCAGCGCCCGACCGGGCCAGCTTTCGCTGGGCAGTTCGTCACCGAGAAACCCCGCCGGGGACCAGCCCACGTGACTCCAGCCGCAGGCCCGGGCGGCGGCCAGCAATTTCGGTGACACCCTGCCGCCAGGTGCGCGAAACAACGGCAGCGGCGGCTTGCCGGTGATCTCGCGCAGCCGCTCGCCCGCGCGGGACAGGCTCGCGCAATAGGCGCGCGCATCCCATTCAAGCTCGCGGCCAGCCTGCGCGCCGGCCGAGGGGCGGATGCGAAAACGCGGCTCGGCCCCAGCGATGTCGCCTCGCCAGTAGGCATGCTCCCAGGTATGAGAGGCAAATTCATGGCCCTCGGCGGCACGCGCCTTCCACCAGGGCGCCCAATGGGTGCCCAGGCTGCCGTCGCCTGTCTTCGTGCGTTCGTTGGCGGCAAAAAAAGTGACCCGGACCTGGTGCCGGCGCAGTATCTCGGCAATCAGGGGGGCCACCTCCATGTGGCCGGTGTCAAAGGTCAGGTATACCGGCTTGGCGCAATCTTTTTCAACGGTTTTTTGCTCCGAATCCAGCGCAGATTGGACACTTATAGCTACAAATAACGAAGCAATCGGGATCGCATGCCCCCACGCCTGCCGTCTGCCGGAGCGGCCCCCTCGCTCACTGCCGCGGCGCATGGTCAAGCGTCCAGACCCCATGGGGAGATTTGCCCACGTTGATCTGGCGCACGACGCTGCGGCTGGTCATGTCGATCACCGTGAGTTTCCGGGCCCAGCGGGAAGCCACCACGAGGGTCTTGCCGTCGGGCGAAATGTCCATGTCATCGGGACCGGACGGCGCCGGAAAACGGTCCACCACTTCGAATTTCTGATAGTCGATCTTGCTGATGGTGTTGGCCACGCGATTGCTCACGAAAACGTGGCGGCCGTCCCCGGCAGCGCGGAAGGAATGCGCTCCGAGCCCCGTGGGAATCTTTTTCAGCAGGCGAGGCTGCGCGCCGGTCACGTCGTAAACCTCCACCCCATCGCCACCGGTCAGTCCGATCAGCACCGTCCTGTCATCGGGGGTGCCGAACACATCGGCCGGCATGGGGCCGGTCTTGATGCGCCATTTGAGCGTCTGGCTCGAAAGATCCACGGCGACGAGTTCGTCGCTGTCCTGCATGGTGGACCAAGCCGTCGTGCTCTTGGTGTCGATCCACACGTGGCTGGGCGTCTTGCCCGACGGAATGCGCTTGGACAGGCTCAAATTCTGGCCGTCCCAGCGGTAGATGTCGAGGTGGTTCAGCCGGTTGGCCACCGTGACGAACCACTTCATGTCGGGCGAGAAACGCAATTGGTACGGGTCGAGAATGCCCGGCACCGTGCGCTGGACCTGCGCCGTGCGCGGATCGATGAAGGTCAGCGAGTCGCTCAGCGCGTTGGCGACGATCACCGATTTCTCGTCCGGCGTTATGTACAGGTGATGTGGTTCCTTGCCGGTCGGGATGCGCTTGATTTCCTTCCAGCTCACCGGGTCGATCACGCTGACGTTGCCGTCGAGCGAGTTCAGCACGAACACCGGCGCCCCCGGGCTGACCGCGGCGAGCGCAGGGCCAGCGGTCCACAACAGACTGAGAAAACCAGCCAAAATCTTCTGAAACGGGGACTTTTTCGACATGTGGCAAGTGTACCCGCCGCCCTGTACGCGGGCCGCGCAGGGCGTACCATCCAGGCCCCATGGAACGGATCGACGTCAATGGCGTACGCCTGGAGGTGCAGCACCTGCGCGTGCCGACCGCCCGGCCTGGCGCCGCCCCCTTGGTTTTCCTGCACGAGGGCCTGGGATCGGTGGCCCTGTGGCGCGACTGGCCTCGCCAGCTGTGTGAAGGCACCGGCCGCACAGGCGTGGTGTTCTCGCGCCGCGGCTACGGCCGCTCGGAGCCCGTGCCCGACGTGCGCGGCCCATCACACGAACACGATGGCCGG
>JAEWVY010000417.1 GCA_023396625.1 Pseudomonadota bacterium
GTGCAGGTCGTCGGGGGAGGCGGGTTGTCGCGTCAAGTCTTGTGGCATGGCGTCTTGGTTTTCCGTGCAGTCGGCGGCAGTCTCGGCGTCACTGGGGCTGCGCATTGGGCAGGGCCAGGCGGGAGGCGTCTTCTTCGCCTTCCTCGGCATGGTCACGGCCCTGATTCAAGCGGGCGATGTCATCGGCCGTGATGTCACCGGTGACGTACACGCCATCGAAGCACGAGGCGTCGAAGCCGGTGATCTGGCGGCTTAGCGAGCCAACCGCGCGCTTGAGGCCTTCGACATCCTGATAGATCAGAGCGTCGCAGCCGATGATCTGGCGGATTTCCTCGACGCTGCGGTCATGGGCAACCAGTTCGTCCGCCGTGGGCATGTCGATGCCGTACACGTTTGGGTAGCGCACGGGTGGCGCGGCACTGGCGAGGAACACCTTGTGGGCGCCGGCATCGCGTGCCATCTGCACGATTTCCTTCGATGTCGTGCCACGGACGATGGAGTCGTCGACCAGCAGCACGTTGCGCCCTTTGAATTCGCTGCCGATGACGTTGAGTTTCTGTCGTACCGACTTCTTGCGCACGGCCTGACCGGGCATGATGAAGGTGCGGCCCACATAGCGGTTCTTGACGAAGCCTTCGCGGTAGGGCAGGCCCAGCAGGTGGGCCAGCTGCGTGGCGCTCGGGCGGCTGGACTCGGGGATGGGAATCACCACGTCGATTTCGCTCGGGGGCACGGTGGAAATGACGCGCTTGGCCAGTGTTTCGCCAAGGTTCAGGCGTGCCTGGTAGACCGAAATGCCGTCCAGTACGGAGTCGGGTCGCGCCAGATAGACGAACTCGAAGATGCATGGCGACAGCACCGGGTTCGCGGCGCATTGCTGTGTTTGCACATTGCCGTGAAGGTCCACGAACACGGCCTCGCCCGGCGCAATGTCGCGGTCGAACGTGTGCCCTGTGCCTTCGAGCGCCACCGATTCACTGGCGACCACGGTGGTGCCGTCGGCGCCATGGCCCATGCACAGTGGCCGGATGCCGAACGGGTCCCGGAAGGCCAGCAGACCATGCCCGGCGATCAGCGCGATCACCGCATAGGAGCCCTTCACGCGCCGGTGCACCGCGCTGACGGCGGCAAACACATCCTTCGCCTGTAGCGGGAGGCCATGCGTCGCGCGGTCGAGTTCATGGGCGAGCACGTTCAGCAGAACCTCGGAATCACTTTCGGTGTTGATGTGCCGGTGGTCGGTGTTGAACAATTCCGCCTTCAGCGCCTTGGCGTTGGTCAGGTTGCCGTTGTGGACCAGCACCACCCCGAACGGTGCGTTGACGTAGAAGGGCTGCGCCTCCTCTTCGCTGAATGCGTTGCCCGCCGTCGGGTAGCGGACTTGGCCCAGGCCATTGTGGCCTGGCAGGGAGCGCATGTTGCGCGTGCGAAACACATCGCGCA
Source organism: Pseudomonadota bacterium (assembly GCA_023396625.1). Classification (GTDB taxonomy): domain Bacteria; phylum Pseudomonadota; class Gammaproteobacteria; order Burkholderiales; family Burkholderiaceae_C; genus JAEWVY01. The sequence goes on from JAEWVY010000417.1 coordinate 1,444, forward strand.
CCATGCCCTTGGCCTTGTGCATGAAAAACTTGCGATCGAGCTGAGTGACGATGCCGGCTGCGTCTTGGCCCCGGTGCTGCAAGAGCAGCAGGGCGTCGTAAATCAGCTGGTTGACGGGCGCGTTGCTGACAACGCCGACGATTCCACACATGGTTCCATCCAATCAGACCCGGAGCCGGCACCCGCGGTGCAGCAGTCCGTGCCAAAGCAAAAATCTACGCGGGCAGATAGGCCCCGAATGCTGTGGGCAGCAGCGGCTTGAGCCCTTGCAGTGCGGCCCCCACCCATTGCGCGCTGGCGGAGCTCCGCCAGTCCGTGCTGGTGCCAAGGGGCGTCATGTTCATCACCACGCCGAAGGCCAGGATCAGCACGACGCCGCGGACCAACCCGAACGTCGCGCCGAGCACCCGATCGACCGGCCGCAGGCCAGCGGCGCGAACCAGCCGGCGAATGACCGACGCGCACAAACCGGCAGCGAACGCGCCGCCGACAAAGATCAGCACGAACGCCGCGGCATGGCGCACTGGCTCGCTCAAGCCTCCCAGAGGCAGGCGCGGTGCCACATCGGGCGCCCACCATTGCGCGAAAACAAAAGCCACCACCCAGCCGGCCAAGAGCATCAGTTCGTACATCAGGCCGCGCCACACGCCCAACAGCAGGGACGCGCCAAGCACGGCCAGCAAGATCCAGTCGACGCCCGTCATGGTTGCACGCGCTCACAGCGTCAGAATGGCGGCGGGCAGATCCAGGGCCCGGATCTTCGCGGCGGCCTTGTCCGCCTCGGCGCGATGGGCATACGGTCCGACCCGGACGCGGATGCGTTTGCCGTCGGCGGTTTCCACCACCTGGGTGTAGGTCACCAGTCCAGCCTTCTCGACTTTCAGCCGGGTTTCCCGTGCCTTGCCGGCATCGGCGAAGGCGCCGATCTGCACGATGAAGCGCTCAGCCGACGCCGGAGCCGCCGCCGTTTTCGGGGCGTCTTTGCCCTCCAGCAGCGCGCGGGCGCGGCTGCCGTCATCGGCTGCCGGCGTGGTGCCGCCGGAGGCAGGCTTGGCGGCCGGCGTTGTGGACGCTCTTGTTTTTGTAGTGTCAGATGAATTACTGGCGCTGGGAATGGCCTCTTTTTTCTCGGATTTCGAGGGCATGATCTCTTCGCGGGTGTTCAGGCTGGCTCGGGCATTCACTGTGCCTCTGGCACCGTTGCCCTCGGCCGTGGGGGTGGTTTTCGCGAGACCCTGCGACACGGTGGCCGTTGCACTGGACTGGGCCGACGATGGCGGCGTGGTGGAACTGGCCGCGCCAGTCGCCGTGGAGGAGGGCGCGGGGAGTGCCAGCGGGGCGACCTTGTTGCGGTCGGGAATCACGATCGACACATCGACCGCCACAGGGCGAGGCTGTGTGTCGAATACCAGCGGAAACCCGATGATCGCCACGAGCACCAGCACCGCGGCACCGATCAGCCGGTGGCGGGCGCGGCGGCGCAGCACATCCACACTCTCGACCGGTGGAGACTGCTGGGCCTTGTCCGGCGACTTGAAGCCGGGAATCTGGAACTTGAAAAAGGCCATGACGTGCGGGCTCAGGCGTTCAGGTGCTTGGCGTTGAGACGCGGAATGCCATGATGCAGAACGCCCCCTACGGTGTAAAACGAACCGAAGACGAGAATTCTATCAGCGGGGTCCGCCGCGGCGACGGCTGCCGCGAGCGCTGTTTCGGGGGTGTCGTGGGTGCTGACGGGCACATCGCGATGACTTGGCGCCGATTGCCAGCGAGCGAGCAGTTCCGTGGCGCTGGCGGCGCGTGGCGTGGGCAGGCTGGTGAAGTACCAGCGGTCCACAAGCGGTGCGAGACGAGTCAGCATGGGGGTCAAGTCCTTGTCTGCCATGGCGCCGAAAACGGCATGTGTGGCGGGGTAGTAGCCCATGGCGTCGAGGTTCACCGCCAGCGCGGCCACCGCGTGCGGGTTGTGCGCCATGTCCAGCACCAGCGTAGGCTGGCCGGGGACGATCTGGAAGCGCCCGGTCAGGGCGACCATGGCCAGCCCATTGCGCACGGCCTGCGCGGTGACGGGCAGGCGTGCCCGCAGCGCTTCGAGCGCCGCCAGCACGCCCGAGGCGTTGACCAACTGGTTGGCCCCGCGCAGGGCAGGGTAGGCTAGGCCGGCGTGGCGGCGGCCACGCCCAGTCCAGGCCCATTGTTGCCGGTCGCCAGTGAAGTGGAAGTCCCGCCCGAGAAGCCAGGGATCGGCGCCAATCTCCAGCGCGCGGTCGAGCACGCTACGGGGTGGCACGGGGTCGCTCACGATGGCGGGCTTCCCGGTGCGCAGGATGCCGGCCTTCTCCCGGCCGATGCTTTCCCTGTCCGGCCCGAGCAACTCGGTGTGATCCAGGTCGACGCTGGTGATGACGGCGCAGTCGGTGTCGATGACGTTCACTGCGTCGAGCCGGCCGCCGAGGCCGACTTCCAGAATGGCCACGTCCAGACCCGCCTGCGCCATCCGGTCCAGGATCGCCAGCGTAGTGAACTCGAAATAGCTCAGGGTGATATCACCCCGTGCCGCCTCCACGCGCTCGAAGTGGGGGAGCAGGCTCGCCGCGTCGACAGCATCGCCTCGCAGGCGGCAGCGTTCCTCGAAATGCACCAGATGCGGCGAGGTGTACACACCGGTGCGGTAGCCGGCCTGAAGCAAAATGGCCTCGAGCATCGCGCAGGTGGACCCTTTGCCGTTGGTGCCCGCGACCGTGATGACCGGGCACTCGAATCGCAGCGCCATGCGGTGCGCCACGGCGCGGACCCGATCGAGCCCCAGGTCGATGGACTTGGGATGCAGCTGCTCGCAATAGGCCAGCCAGTCGGAAAGTGTCTGAGGTTGGGTTTTCATGGGCGCTTTGATTGTCGCCGAGCGCGGGCCAGGGCACCCACCCGGCAGGCGGGCGTGCTTTTCCGGAGCTGGCACGACCTCGCTGAACCGAGTAACCCTCCAGTCCATGGCCTCGTTTTCCGTGACAAGTTGCAGGCGGGGGAATACAGTCGCGTGGGGCCCATGGCGGTGGGAAGCAAACGCTTCCTGCAGATTCCAGCCGGGCAGGCCCGCGACAACCGCGCGGCCCTGAATGAAGAGTGGAGGAAATGAACCATGAGCGCTGTCGTCGTCACCCTGTACGGCCTTCCCAACTGTGACACGGTCAAGAAGGCCCGGGCCTGGCTGGCCGATGCGGGGGTGGTGGTCCATTTCCACGACTTCAAGAAGCAGGGGGTGCCGCAGGACCGGCTCGACACGTGGATGGCCGCAGCGGGGTGGGAAGTGCTGCTCAACCGCAGGGGAACGACCTGGCGCCGGCTCGATGCCTCGGCCCAGGCCGGCGCCAGCGACGAGGCGGGCGCCCGTGCATTGTTTCTTGCCCAGCCCAGTGTGATCAAGCGGCCAGTGGTCGAGTGGGGACTGCGCGGGCACGTCACCGTGGGGTTCGACGCACAAACTTTTACGACGGCTTTACGTGCCGTGCAAACACGGGCGGGACGTCCCGCCTAGACTGCCGTCATGCGTTCCGGGCAGGCGCCCGCAGGAGATCGACGATGAACAAATGGATGGCATTGGGTCTGGCCGCAGTGGCTGGCGTGGCGATGGCCGATGACACCGCTCGCGTGCTTTCCTGTACCCCTGTGGTGCAGCAGGTGCCCGTGGCGCGCCAGGTCTGCACGACGCAGCCGGTGGCAGTGGCGCCGCAGCGCACGGGTGCCGGAGCCCTGATGGGGGCGCTGGCCGGTGGCGCCATGGGCAATGCCGTGGGCGGCGGCAGCGGCCGTGCGGCAGCTACGCTGATCGGTGTGCTGGGGGGTGCCATGATTGGCGACCAGATCGAGGGGGGTGGCGCCGCGCAAATACAGAACGTGCAGCAATGCAGCACCCAGACCATGTACGAAGAGCGTGTGGTCGCGTGGAACGTGGTGTACGAATACGGCGGGCAGCAGCATTCGGTGCAGATGGAACGCGACCCGGGGCCGACCCTCGAACTGCGGATTGCGCCGGTGGGCGCGATGCCCGCCACCGGCAATGCGCCGGATCATGCGGTCGCGGGATATGCCGGCGCAACCTATGCCACTGCTGTCGAGGCCCCGCCAGCCTATGGCCAGCCGGCATACGTCCAACCGGCCTATGCCGCCCCCGTGGTGGTGAATACGCCACCGGTGGTTGCGGCTTATCCGCCTGCGTCCTACTTCCCACCCATCAACTTGTCGCTGAATCTGGGTTATACGGCGGTTCGAGGCGGCTATCGCGGCCACCACGGGTATTGGCGCTGAGCCGCCCGGGGCGTCGTGCTGCGCCCGATGGGGGGCAGCGCCGGGGCGTGGCTTAAAATGCCCGGCTCATTCTGAGCCACCCTCGCGCATGCCGCGTTCAACAGAGGCGTGAGTGTCCGGTACTCCGCGCTTGGCGGGGGTTCGGTCCTCTCGTGGCTTGGCCTGTCACGACCCATTCCTCCAGGAAAACACGTACCCATGAGTACTGACAAGATCGACGGCGTCACTGTCAACACGCAGGCCGGCGTGTATTTCGATGGCAAATGCGTGAGCCACGGCATCACCTTCCCCGACGGGACGAAGAAATCGGTGGGTGTGATCTTGCCCGCCACGCTGACCTTCAACACCGGCGCGCCCGAGATCATGGAATGCGTGGCCGGCAGCTGCGAATACAAGCTCAAGGGCAGCGACGCCTGGGTCAAGTCCAGCGCGGGCGAGAAGTTCAACGTGCCGGGCAATTCGTCCTTTGACATTCGCGTCACGGAGCCCTACCACTACATCTGCCACTTCGGCTGACCTGGCGGGCCCCAGGCAAATCCTTTTTTTATAGCTGCCTGCGCAGTAATGGCGCTGGCTACAGGCAAAAAAACATGTCCAACACCATCCTGCAAAACCTCCCGCTCGGCCAGAAGGTCGGCATCGCCTTTTCCGGCGGCCTGGACACCAGCGCCGCCTTGCTGTGGATGAAGAAGAAGGGCGCTTTGCCCTACGCCTACACCGCCAACCTGGGCCAGCCCGACGAGGCCGACTACGACGCCATTCCCAAGAAGGCCATGGAATACGGCGCCATCAAGGCCACGCTGGTGGACTGCCGCCCGCAACTGGCCGCCGAAGGCATTGCCGCGCTGCAAAGCGGCGCCTTCCACATCACCACCGCCGGCCAGACCTACTTCAACACCACGCCGCTGGGCCGCGCCGTGACCGGCACCATGCTGGTCAGCGCCATGAAGGAAGACGATGTGAACATCTGGGGCGACGGCTCCACCTTCAAGGGCAACGACATCGAGCGCTTCTACCGCTACGGCCTGTTGGTGAACCCCGCGCTGAAGATCTACAAGCCCTGGCTGGACCAGACCTTCATCGACGAGCTGGGCGGCCGCGCCGAGATGAGCGCCTTCATCACCGCCAACGGCTTTGGCTACAAGATGAGCGCCGAGAAGGCCTACAGCACCGACAGCAACATGCTGGGCGCCACGCACGAAGCCAAGGACCTGGAGTTCCTGAACAGCGGCATCAAGATCGTGAACCCCATCATGGGCGTGCCCTTCTGGCGCGAAGATTGCCAGATCAAGGCCGAAGAAGTGAGCGTGACCTTTGAAGAAGGCCGCCCCGTCGCCCTGAACGGCGTGCAGTACCCCGACCTGGTGAGCCTGATCCTGAAGGCCAACGAGATTGGCGGACGCCACGGCCTGGGTATGAGCGACCAGATCGAAAACCGCATCATCGAAGCCAAGAGCCGCGGCATCTACGAAGCCCCCGGACTGGCCCTGCTGTTTATCGCCTACGAGCGCCTGGTGACCGGCATCCACAACGAAGACACCATCGAGCAATACCGCGACAACGGCCGCAAGCTGGGTCGCCTGCTGTACCAGGGCCGCTGGTTCGACAGCCAGGCCATCATGCTGCGCGAAACCGCCCAGCGCTGGGTGGCCAGGGCCATCACCGGCACCGTCACCCTGGAACTGCGCCGCGGCAACGACTACTCGCTGCTCAACACGGAGTCCCCCAACCTGACCTACGCACCCGAGCGCCTGAGCATGGAGAAGGTGGAAGACGCGCCCTTCACCCCGCTGGACCGCATCGGCCAACTGACCATGCGCAACCTGGACATCACCGACACCCGCGCCAAGCTGGGCATCTACAGCAAAGCCGGGTTGCTGGAGTTGGGCAAGGGGGATGACTTTTTGAAGTTGGGGAAGTAAGCCGACTCGGCCCCAAAAACCAAAGCCCGTCAGGTGGGAACCTGGCGGGCTTTTTACATTCCCCAAAGATTAGCTCTTGAATAGTTCGGATAGGTCGACATCCCCAGCCTTTGCCGCAATCAATCGAACCTTCTTCGCCTTCAGCGCGTCGAACCCGTTTATCTTGATTGTGCTGTACTGGTTTGCAGCGGTTCCAAAGACCTTCTCCATCCTGTCCACGAACTGTTTTGTCGTCGCTTCCGGAACCACGATGTCGATTCGACGGTCAGGGTGGCACCGAAGTATGTCGTTGAAGTGCTAGTCAGCGTTGTTGAAGGAGTACCCCACGACGACGACATGTTCAGCCTGCTTGACCCATTCGGACGCTTGGCTCCATAGCTCGATGTACCGGTGAGAAAGAATCGGCTTCAACCGAAGCGGTGGCACCAGGGCGGGAATCACATGCCGCTGCTGTCGAAGGTCATCGGCACTGACATCCACGTTCGGAGTCACGACTTCTCGAATGAACTTCGCAGGGTCGCAATTGAGGATGTCGTCGACCGGAAGCAGGTCGCGTGTATCCATGCGGACGTAATCGCTCAGCCCGCCATGAAAGTAGATGGTCTTTGCGGCGCCGAGGCTTTGCTCCAGGAAGGCGGTGTAGTTCAGCGTGATCGCGCGGAGGTCGTCGGGCACCTCCCCGTAGAAGGGCAACGGGCTTGCGCCATGCGCTTCGAGAACTTCCTTCTGCTTCGCGACGAGGTAGGCCCACAGTGCCCAGGCGATGTACAGGTAGTTCTTGATGTCGGCAGGCTTGTCGTTGTAGAAGCCCAAGAACTTCTCGATCAGCAGCGTTTCGATATTGAGCATGTCTGCGCCCAGCGCAGCAGCAACCTCGTGGCGCTCAGAGCTGAGCCCCAACTTCAAGGTTCTCTTCAACACCGTCTTGAACGTGTCGGACAGAGAGAGTTTGTGAATGTCTAGGATTGAGTCGCTGTCGATCAGCTCGTCGGCATCCTTCGGAAACACCTCGCGAATCAAGGCCTCTGTGTCGGCGTCAAGTTGGCTCTCCTCAGCGATGGTGGCCAGCTTGTTAAACAGGCGGATGATGAGTTCGCCATGCTTGCGAATGTCTTCTTGGTCTTTCCGAAGGTGCGCGATGGCGTCTTGCACCCTTTGAACCATAGCCTTCTGCTCGTGAGGCTCCCTGGTTGCGATCTTGTCGACAGCGCGGGCGATCATGCTATTAAAGCTGAATCGCAGTCCCGGAAGCATGTCTCGCAACGCCGTCTCCACATCCTTGCCGGGGCCGTCAAGATAGCGGGTTACGTCCGCCAGCAGGGTGTTGGCTAAAGGGAAGTCAATGCCGGTCGTTCGGTCAACGCCAGCGCCCAAGATCAGAAGGTGTTTGGTCATTTTTTTCCCTGAGTGTTGATGTTCTTGTTACTTCACCAGCTCCATTAGCTTACCGAAGCTGGGGATGCAACAGTTCAAACGGTGGGGGGCACGGCGGCGGAGTTCGGGAGGATGCACAATTTTGCCGGGTAGCGCCCGTCAACGCCAGGAGGGACACTGCGTGCAAGAAAATTTCCGGATAGAGGAAGTCATGACCGGCAGCGACGACGGACTGCTGTGGCTGAGCCTGGGCTTTGCTTCGGCGCATGACGCGCTGGACGTGCTGCACATCGCATGCGGCACAGCTCTGACGGGCGATACCGAGGCCGACGCGCTGTACCTGGAGCGCACCGCGTCGGGGCGCTGTTGTTCACCACCTCGTCCGACTGGGACAAAGCACATGCACTGGAAGTAGCTTCGGCACGCGCGCTGAACCTGGCGCAAAACCTCGCCCATCACCTGGGAAATTTTCTTGAATTCGTCGCCCGCTTCGGCGCGCAGGAGTGAGAGGCTAGCCATGCACACCATCGACTTTTTTGTTCTGGAGGCGCTGCTGCGCGAACTGACACTTCACACTTTGGCCGAGGCGCGTCGTGTGTGGGGCGATGCTCCACTGGCGGGTTTCGCCTTTAACAGTAGCTCGGCTTGGGGAGACGTGCACGTCAGTCTGGCCTTCAGTCCTGAACGTGCAGCAATGGAGCCGCCCGACTGGGAACACGAATGCGCCGAGGCAGAGTTGCCCGAGAGCAGCGCGCGCTGGCACGCGCAGTACGAGCCTCTGCGAGAGCGCTACGAAGCCGAGCGGGCCATGCGCGCCGACCACCCCGAACGATTTTTACATAGCCTGCGGCGCGTGCTGGCAGGCATGGTGCGCGACGGCGTGTTCGCTGATGGGCCCGGCATCCGCCTGCTGGTCACAGAGGTTGACGCTGATACCGAAGCCGAACAAGCGGCTCTTGATGCGGTGCTTCGCTCGATGAGGCCAACGGCGTGACCACCCAATGCGAAGAGGCCCGCCGACTGAAGCTGCTGGTTGCGATACAACGGAATTTCACCGCATGAGAATTCAGCTAATCTCCGACGTCCACGTCGAATTCATGGCCTACCTGATGTGAGGCTGGTAATGCCCTTAACGTGCTTTCTTATTTTTGTTCTGAGACGCCTCCTTACCGCGGCGATGGTCAGGCGATGCGCGCCCAAGCTACTACCGGCTCTAGCTGCAGCCTGTTTTTCAACCGCGCAGGCCCAGCCATCTACCGGACACATCGCCGCCTGCGGCCTCGAATTCGATCTGCCCGCCGGCCACAAGATCACCCGCCCTAGCCGCATGGCGGATGCGCAGGGCGGCGCGTCATGCAGCTTCGACATCGTCCGTGCCAAACCCGAGCCGCCACAGCGCGGCGATTGCAAGGACAAGGCGGACGGCGGACAGCCTCCCTACAACGTGTGCGACTGGGTGATCGGCACCGGCCCCGCCTCACCCAGTGTGCAGGTTGTGCGCGCGCCGCCGGGAGGCAGCCCTCTGCTGAGCGCCTTCGTACGCGATGACGATGGCCGCTGGGGCGTGGTCAACGCGCAGGCCGGCATCCAGCCTGCCCAGGCCATCGACTTTTTCGGCAAGTCCGCGTGGAAGGGCGAAACCATCATGCGCATGTACTGGTACCGTCAGCGCGTCAAGAATTACAACGGCATCTACGCCGGCTCCGGTGGCAGCGACGTGACCCTGGTGTAGTTCGCGCCTGACCTGTTCGTGGAATTACAGAACCCGCCGCAAGACGAAAATGACGAATGTATGACGTTCTGCCGCAGCCTGCGCCTGGGGGCGCGCGCGCAGGACTTGCCATGACGGGGCAGAGAACCTTATGCATGGACTTGTGGGGCGACGGCTTCGTGGACGAGGGCAGGCCCCTGCCGCAGCCCGCGCCCATTGCCTGCCCCGCACCTGCCTCCTCGCAACAGGCCGCCATCGTCATCGACCTGCGTCCCTTCACACTGGACCGGAGCGTCGTGGGCACCTGCATCCACCTGGACGCCATCGCGCTGGACATGGACGATCCGCGCTGCCAAGCGGGCGCCAGTCACCGCTTCCCGGTCAATCCGCAACCCGGCTACATCGACGGCAGCATCTATCTGTACCACCGCCACCTACCGCTAGACGTGACTGAACTGGCGCTGCTGCGCCTGCGGCATATGGTGGCACTGATGGCTCTCGACTGGCGCGACGTGGCGACAGCGGGCGAATGCGACAACGTGCATGGACACCCGCACCACGTCCGCGATTTCACCCAGGCCATGGAAACACCGCATCAGGAATCCACCGCGCATGATCGACGCTGAACAACTGCAATCCCTCGGCCTGCCCCCTGACGCCGCCGAACGCGCCGCGCAGGCCCTGCAAGGCGGCGACTTGCGCGGCTACGTGCACGAACTGCTGCTGCATGGCCTCTGGAACGAGGTGATCGACGAAGCTCAACCCCAGCCCCAGTGGATCACCCAGTGGCAGCAA
>JAEWVY010000036.1 GCA_023396625.1 Pseudomonadota bacterium
GAGTTGGTGGGGCAAGGCCTGGGCATCGGCCTGTTGCCCGTCTTTCTGGCGCGGGGCAGGGCAGACCTCGTTCAGCTTTCCGCGGTGCTGGACGAATGCCAGACGGAGCTCTGGCTGCTCACGCACACGCAGTCACGCCACCTGCGGCGGGTGGCCGCGGTGTTCAGTCACCTCGCGCAGCAGCTGTCGCTGGATTGAAGCCCGGGTGCCGGCGCCGGGCAAGCTCAGCGGACGACGAGCACGGGCCGGGTGGACTGCGCGACCACCTTGCCGGCGACGCTGCCCAGCACGAGTTTTTCAAGGGCGCCCCGGCCGTGCGAGCCCACGACGATCAGGTCGGCCGTGGCGTCGGCAGCGGCCTGGAGGATGCCGTGGACCGCGTGCATGTCTTCCACCAGGCGGACCTGCAGCTGCACGCCCGCGGGCTTGGCCAGGTCGGCCAGGTGCGCGAAGGCCTTGGTCGAGACTTCCTGGGCCGCGGCCATGTAGGACTGGAAGCCGAGCGGATTGGCTTCGCCGATGCCGAGGTAGGGGTAGGGATCGACCACATAGACGGCGGTGAGCTGGGCGCCGTGGATGCGGGCCAATTCCACGGCTTTGAGGGCCGCATGCTCGGCGCTGGCCGATCCGTCGGTGGCGAGAAGAATGTGTTTGAACATGATGTCGTCCTTGGGTGTCCCGGGGTGGGGGCCTGTCGATTGTGCGTCTGAAGTGTCTGTATATCTTGAGCTGGGTCAAGTTTTGCGCAAGGCCCGGGCTTCAGCTGGCGTAGCCCGGGTCGGTGCGGTCCAGCTTGCGCCGCAGGGCCGGCCAGACGAAGGCCCCGCCCATGCCGCCGGTCTGTACCCGCATCGCCTCGGCCACGCCCTGGACGATGCGCGGATTCACGGGGGTCAGGTGGTCCATGCCGCCGTGGCCGGCGAGCGCGTCGACCTGGATGCGGCAGGTGGCTTCCAGCGTGAACATGGCCAGGAAGGCGTCGGCGATGCTGGGGCCGACGGTCAGCAGGCCGTGGTTGCGCAGCACCAGGAAATTGGCCTGCCCGAGATCGGCCTGCAGGCGTGGCTTCTCGTCAGGACGGAACGCCACGCCTTCGTAGTCGTGGTAGGCCAGCGAGGCGAGCACAAAGGTGCTTTGCTGGCTGATCGGCAGGATGCCGTGTTTCTGGGCGCTGACCGCCACGCCGGCACGGGTGTGCGTGTGCAGCACGCAGCCCGCCTCGGGCCGTGCCTCGTGCACCGCGCTGTGGATCACGAAGCCGGCCGGGTTGACCGGGAAGGGGGAGTCATGCAGCTTGTTGCAGGCCATGTCCACCTTGACGAGGCTCGAGGCGGTGATTTCGTCGAACAGCAGGCCGTAAGGGTTGATGAGAAACTGGTGTTCACCGCCGGTGACCGCTGCCGGCAGCTTGGCGCTGATGTGGGTGAAGACCAGGTCGCTCCAGCCGTGCAGGGCCACGAGGCGGTAGCAGGCGGCCAGGTCGCAGCGCAGCGCCCATTCCTCGGGGTGGACCTGGTCTTTCAGCGGGGCAATGTGCATGGCGTTGTCTCCGTGTCGTGGTGCGGGAACCACCACTGTACGCCGGGCGCGGCGCGCGTGCTGTCCGGCATGTGCCACCGGGCCGCCCGGCAGGCCCGGGACCGGGTCAGTCGGGCGAGGGGGCGGTGAGCCGTTCCAGCCGCTCCAGATACCGCAGCGCCTGGGCTGGCGAACGGCCGCACATTTCCGCAGAGGGCTTGAGCTGCGCGCACACGGCAGGTCGACCCGGTTGACCGAAGAGCCGGCAGCGGTGGGTGTCGTCCAGCTGAACGCAGCGCACGCCTGCGGGTTTGGCGATGCCGGCGATGACGGGCATGCCCGGAATCGCCGAACTGATCGATGGCGCGATGCAGCACGCGCCGCAGCCAGGACGGCAGTTCATCGGAGGGTTCCGAATACTACGAAAAAGAGAGCAAACAATGACCGTCCCATGCTGGAGTTGGCATGATTTCTTCTGAATTCAGTCTACAGGCCGTGCAGGCGCCGGCTGGCGGCCAGCACCTGCTTGATCACCGCGCCGACGCGGGCTTGGCTGGCTTCGCTGGCCAGCTGCCCTTCGGCGGTGAACGCCTCGTGGGCTCTGGAGACGGCGAACTGGTCCGGCGCCACCCAGCATTGCAGGTTGCGCAGCAGTGGCGCCAGGTGCTCCAGCGAGCGCAGGCCACCCAGGGCGCCGGGCGAGGCGCTGAGCAGGCCGACGACCTTGCCCGCGAAGGGCCGCGTGCCGCTGGACCACTCGGGGTGGTCCTTGACGGGGCTGGACACCCAGTCGAGGGTGTTCTTGAGCAGGGCGGTGTAGCTGGCGTTGTATTCTGGCGAGCAGATGATCCAGGCCGGGTGCGCATGAAAGATCTCTTTCAGCCGCACCGCGGCGGCCGGGGTGCCGCGTGCTTCCAGGTCCGCGTTGTAGAGCGGCAGGTCGAAGTCGGCCAGTTCGAGGTGCGTGACTGCGGCGCCGCCGGCCTGCGCCATGCCTGCGACCACGCGGGCCAGCTTGCGGTTCCAGGATTGGGCGCGCGTGCTGCCCGCGAAGACGAGGAGTTGGCCGGGACGGTTCATGCCGGCATTGTGCCCGGGCGCGCAGGGGGCTCAGGGATACAG
>JAEWVY010000045.1 GCA_023396625.1 Pseudomonadota bacterium
TGCATCTCGATGCGGACAAGACCTACGAGACGACGGTGCGCTTGGGGATCAGGACCAGCACGGCCGACGCGGAAGGCGAGATTCTGGAGACCCGTCCAGTGACCTGCACGCTGGGCCAGGTGGTGGAAGCCCTGGACCGGCACACGGGGCCCATCCGGCAGATACCGCCCATGCACAGTGCCCTGAAGAAGGACGGCAAAGCCCTGTACGAGTATGCCCGTGAGGGGTTGACGGTCGAACGCGATGCCCGCGAGGTGGTGATCCATGGGCTGGAGCTGCTGGAGGCGCAGCTGTCCGGCGAAGCCCCGTTTCTGCGTCTGCGCGTGCATTGCAGCAAGGGCACCTATATCCGAACCTTGGGCGAAGGCATTGCCGAGGCCCTGGGATGTGGCGGGCATCTGGCGGCCTTGCGCCGTACTGCCACCGGTTCCTTCGGGATCGCGCAATGCGTGACGCTGGAGGCGTTGGCGGCCATGGCCGGGAGTGACCTGATGCGGTGCCTGCACCCCGTCGAGAAGCTTCTGGGGGGCCACACGCCGGTCACACTGGCCGGGGACGATGCGGGGCGGTTCCTGAGTGGCGTGCGCCAACGCGGCCGCTGGACCGACATGGCGCATGTCGCGGTGTTCGGTGAGCGGCCGCAGGTGCTGCTGGGCACGGGTCATGTTTCGGCAGGCGAGTTGATACCGGACCGCCTGCTCAATCCACAGGAAATTCAACAGATTCTTGAAAGTTCGCCGCAAGCCCTGCAACCCATGTGAGGCCCGGCATTGAGGAAACCATGAGCAAGCAAATTCGCAACATCGCCATCATCGCCCACGTAGACCATGGCAAGACCACCATGGTGGACCAGCTGCTGCGCCAGTCGGGCACCTTCGCCGAGCACGAAAAGGTGGTCGACACGGTGATGGACAACAACGCCATCGAGCGTGAACGCGGCATCACCATCCTGGCCAAGAACTGCGCCGTGAGTTGGGAAGGCACGCACATCAACATCGTGGACACCCCCGGCCACGCCGACTTCGGCGGTGAGGTGGAGCGGGCCCTGTCCATGGTGGACGGTGTGCTGCTGCTGATCGACGCCCAGGAAGGTCCCATGCCCCAGACCCGTTTCGTGACCAAGAAGGCCCTGGCCTTGGGGCTCAAGCCCATCGTGGTCGTGAACAAGGTGGACAAGCCTGGCGCCAACCCCGACAAAGTGATCAACGCCGCTTTCGACCTGTTCGACAAGCTCGGCGCCACCGACGAGCAGCTCGATTTCCCCGTGGTCTACGCCTCGGGCATCAACGGCTGGAGCTCGCTGGAAGAGGGCGAGCCGGGTGAGCAGTGGGGCCCCGACATGTCGGCCCTGTTCAACACCGTGCTCAAGCATGTGCCCGCGCACGAGGGCGATCCCGCCGCGCCGCTGCAGTTGCAGATTTCGGCACTGGATTTTTCGACCTTCGTGGGCCGCATCGGTGTGGGCCGCATTAGCCAGGGCACCATCAAGCCCGGCATGGACGTGCTGGTGATGGAGGGTGCGGACGGCAATTCCGTGAAAGGGCGCATCAACCAGGTGCTGACTTTCCAGGGCCTGGATCGCGTGCAGGTCACCGAAGCCGGCCCGGGCGACATCGTGCTCATCAACGGCATCGCCGAGATCGGCATCGGCGTGACCGTCACCGACCCGCTCAACCCGGCACCGCTGCCCATGCTCAAGGTCGATGAGCCGACCCTGACCATGAATTTCTGCGTCAACACCTCGCCGCTGGCCGGCCGCGAAGGCAAGTTCGTGACCAGCCGTCAGATCTGGGACCGTCTGCAGAAGGAACTTCAGTCCAACGTGGCTTTGCGCGTCAAGGAAACGGACGAGGACGGCATCTTCGAGGTGTCGGGCCGAGGCGAATTGCACCTGACCATCCTGCTCGAGAACATGCGTCGTGAGGGTTACGAGCTGGCCGTATCCAAGCCACGCGTGGTGTTCAAGGACATCGACGGCGAGAAATGCGAGCCGATCGAACTGGTGACCGCCGACATCGAAGAAAGCCATCAGGGTGCCGTGATGCAAGCGCTGGGCGAGCGCAAGGGCGAACTGGTCAACATGGAGCCCGATGGTCGTGGCCGTGTGCGACTGGAATACCGCATTCCGGCACGCGGGCTGATCGGTTTCTCCAACGAATTCTTGAACCTGACCCGCGGCAGCGGCCTGATCTCCAACATCTTCGACAGCTACGAGCCGCACAAGGGCGAGATCGGCGGCCGCAAGAACGGCGTGCTGATCTCCATGGACGATGGCGAAATCTTCACCTACGCCCTGGGCAAGCTGGATGACCGTGGCCGCATGTTCGTGCGCGCCGGCGACCCGGTGTACGAAGGCATGATCGTGGGCATCCACAGCCGCGACAACGACCTGGTGGTCAACGCCACGCGCACCAAGCAGCTCACGAACTTCCGGGTCAGCGGCAAGGAAGACGCGATCAAGATCACGCCGCCCATCGAACTCACGCTCGAATATGGGGTTGAATTTATTGATGACGATGAATTGGTCGAGATCACGCCGAAGTCGATCCGTCTGCGCAAACGTCACCTGAAGGAACATGACCGCAAGCGAGCCAGCCGCGAGTCGGCCTGATCCCCGGGTTGCCACGGGCAAGCGGGTCGGCGGCGACCCGCTGAGCCATGGGCAGGCGGTGGCCTTGATGCTGGGGGTCACGCTGATGTGGTCCACGGCGGGGGTGGTGACGCGGCATCTGGAGCAGGCCCGGAGCTTCGAGGTCACCTTCTGGCGCAGTTTTTTCACCGTGCTGTCGCTGCTCGTGATTCTCCCGTTGTTTCAGGGGCGGGGTCTGCTGGCGCGTATTCGCCATGGCGGCATGGCCTTGTGGATTTCCGGCCTGTGCTGGTGCGGCATGTTCACCTTTTTCATGGTGGCGATCACGCTCACCACCGTGGCCAATGTGCTGGTGACCATGGCTCTGGGGCCGTTGCTCACCGCGCTGGCTGCCCGCCTGTTCATCGGACACCGCATTGTGGCCAGAACCTGGGGGGCCATCGTGGTCGCGGGTGCTGGCATCGCGTACATGTATGGCCAGCAGCTTGGGCAGGGCATGAGTCTGGTGGGGACGCTGGTGGCGTTGTGCGTGCCGATTTCCGGCGCGGCCAACTGGACGGTCACCCAGCACGCTCACGCACAGGGCCACGATGTGGACTTGATTCCCGCGGTGCTGATCGGGGCGGTGCTTTCTTCGGTGCTGACCGTGCCGGCGGCCATGCCCTTCCAGGCCAGCTTGCATGACCTGGGCCTGCTGTTTGGTCTGGGCCTGTTCCAGCTGGCCATTCCGTCGTCGCTGGCGGTGGTGTGCACCCGTTCGCTCAAGGCTCCCGAGGTGGCGCTGCTGGGCTTGCTGGAAGTGATTTTCGGAATCGTTCTGGCGTGGCTGGGTGCCGGCGAGGTGCCTGGCAGCGAGGTGCTGGTGGGTGGGGCGCTGGTGATCGCCGCGCTCGTGGGCAATGAGTTGCTTGGATGGAGACAACGCAATGTCTGACGTGATGGTTCAATCACAAGGCCGTCTTGGCCTGATCACACTCAACCGGCCGGGGGCACTCAACGCCCTGTCGCTGAACATGATCCGTGAAC
>JAEWVY010000120.1 GCA_023396625.1 Pseudomonadota bacterium
CCCATGTCCAGCGCTGTCCGGCCTGGCATCGCCGGGCCGGGCGCAGCGCCTGCAACGCATGGTCGGGCTCCATCGAACTGAGCAATCCGGCGCGCGACTGCATGGCCAGCACGGCGGCAGCGCCGCCTGTGTGGTCGCTGTCCCGGTGGCTGAGCACCAGCATGTCGATCTGCTCGCCAAGCGCGCGCATCAAGGGCACGAGCACACGCTGGCCGGCATCGCTGTCGGCGGAGAACTTCGGGCCCGCGTCGTACAGCAGCGCATGGCCAGCCGTGCGAACGAGCACCGCGTTGCCCTGCCCGATGTCGGCCGCCAACAACTCGAATTCACCCTGCGCCGGTCGAGGCGCCTGCCACAGCACCACCGGCAACAGCAGTGGCAGGCCCAGCACACGCCATCGCCATGGCAGGCGGGCCACGCACAGCATGCCGCCCGCCACCCCGGCAACGCCGACCCACCAAGGCGCCGCAGCCACCGACAGCGTGGCGAACGGCAACCGGGCCAGCCCGTCGAGCAGCGCAGCCAATGGCCCGAGCGCCATCGCCGCGACGGACCACAGGGGCGCCGCCACCACCCCGGCCAGGGCCATGGGCGTCACCACCAGCGTCACCCAGGGAATGGCCAGCAGATTGGCCAGAAAACCGACCAGCGACACCTGATGGAACAGCAGCAGGCCCAGCGGCGCGAGCGCGAGCGTCACCACCCCCTGCTCCCGCAGGAGGCGACGGATTATTGATAAAAAATAGGCTTTACCCAGCGTCGGCTGGTCATTGTCTGCTATGAATTCAGAAGAAAACAAGACCCCGACAGCCACAAAACTGAGCCAGAAGCCAGCCTGCATGAGCGCCCAAGGGTCCAGCGCGACCACCACGGCACCAGCCAGCAGCCACACCGCGCTCCAGGGCCACGGACGCCCCCCCATCCGCAGCAAGCTCACAGTCCCCAGCATGCAGATCGTTCGTTGCGCCGGCACGCCCCAGCCGCTGAACACCGCGTAAGCTGCGGCCAGCGCAACGCCACCGACCAGGCCCGCCGTGGGCGCAGGCACAGCCAGGCACAACCGCCCGCCCGCTGGCCAGCCCCAACGCGCGCTGCGTCGCCACAAGGCCCCCGTCAATCCCCCCGCCAGCCAGGCGAACAGCGTGATGTGCAGGCCCGAGATGCTCATGAGATGCGCCACACCCGTGGCCCGAAAGACATCCCAGTCGGCGCGGTCGATGGCGGCTTGGTCGCCCGTCACCAGCGCCGCCACGACACCGGCGCTGCGCTGGCGCGCGGCCGTGCCGTCGTCGAGGCGGCCGAGGATGGCGTCACGCACGGCCAGCCGCGCCTGTTCCACGGGATGCCAGGCCGTCCGCGCCAACCGCTGGGGCTGCGGGTCCCGCGGCCCGGTCCGCACGTACCCCGCAGCCTGCACGCCCTGTTCCCACATGCGCAGTTCATGGTCGAAGCCATGGGGATTCAGGCTGCCGTGCACCGCCTTCAGCCGGACCACGAAGCGCCAGCGTTCGCCCGGCCTCAGCTCAGGCGGCAAGCGCTGCAACGCCATCGTCACCCCGTCGGACGCCAGGCCCACCCCCCCATACCAGCCCAACTGCAGGCGCGCGGGGAGCGCGACAGGCACGCCCTCCCGCGTGGCAGTCGCCACATCGAACAGGAAGCGCACGTGACTCTCGCCGCGCTGCGGCATGGCCGCCACCATGCCGGTCACCAGCAGATCGTGCCCCTCCAGCGCCGGTGCCAGTGTGTGCCGCGCAAACGCGCTCGCGCGCAGACCGCACTGACCGAAGCCCACGGCCATCGCGCACGCCGTCCAGAGCAGCACCCTTGCCCAGGCGGCCACCCGGCGGTCGGAAGGCCCCGTCTGGAAAACAAAGCGACGCAGGATCCCGATCCCGACCCAGGCCAGACCCGGCACCGCCACCAGAACGCCATAGACGGGCCAGGCCCACAACACGCCCTGGCCCAGCTGCAACGCGCAACCCGCAACGAAACCCGCGGCCAGCATCGCGCCAGGCCAGGGTTTCCAGCCTGCCGGACCGCCACCGCCTGGAAATTCCGCCTGCATCGACGCCATGCTACCCCCTGCCGGCCCGGCGCTGGCCACCCCACGAAAGCGTCCGCTTGGCTCGCGTCTTGCTTGCGTCGCCACCACACCGAGCCACGACCCATCGAGTCAGACATGTCCATCCACGCTGCCCTGAACCACGTCACGCACTACCGTTACGACCGCCGGGTCCAACTGGGCCCGCAAGTGATCCGTCTGCGCCCCGCGCCGCATTGCCGCAGCAAGGTGATCGCGTATTCGCTGAAAGTCGAACCCGGTGCGCACTTCATCAACTGGCAGCAAGACCCGTTCGCCAATTACCAGGCCCGACTGGTCTTTCCCGAACAGACCACTGAATTCAAGGTCACGGTGGATCTGGTGGTCGAAATGGCGGTCTACAACCCCTTCGATTTTTTTCTGGAACCGGCGGCCGAGACATTTCCATTCCGCTACGAACCCGCCCTGGCGGCGGAGCTCGCGCCCTACCTCGCCGCCGCACCGGCAACCCCCAGGCTCAAAGCCTATCTCGACCGGATCGACCGCGACGAACGGGGCACCACGGATTTCCTCGTGGCGCTCAACCAGCGGGTGGCGCAGGACATCCGCTACCTGATCCGCATGGAACCCGGTGTGCAGACCCCGGAGGACACCTTGCGTCTGCGCAGTGGTTCCTGTCGCGACTCCGGCTGGCTGCTGGTGCAGCTGCTGCGCCATCTCGGACTGGCCGCGCGCTTCGTC
>JAEWVY010000089.1 GCA_023396625.1 Pseudomonadota bacterium
CGCTTAGGGCTTGCAGTACATACACGCGCGCGCGCGATAGCAAGGCCGAATTCACTTCAAACGAAGGGTTTTCCGTGGTGGCGCCGATGAAGGTGAACAGCCCGCTTTCCACGTGCGGCAGAAACGCGTCCTGCTGGCTTTTGTTGAAACGGTGCACCTCGTCCACGAAAACAATCGTCTGGCGCGGCTCCAGCCCGTCGCGTGCGCGCTCGGCCGCGTCAACCGCCTCGCGGATGTCCTTGACGCCCCCGAGCACCGCGCTGATCGTGATGAACTGGGCATGAAACGCGTCGGCCATGAGCCGGGCGATCGTGGTCTTGCCCACGCCCGGCGGGCCCCAGAGGATGCAACTGTGGGGTTGCCCCGACTCGAACGCCAGGCGCAGCGCCTTGCCTTCGCCCAGCAGGTGCTGCTGGCCGATCACCTCGCCCAGCGACCGCGGACGCAGCCGTTCGGCCAGCGGAACGTGCGCCGTCCGGGCGCTGGCCGACGCGGAAGCGTTCATTGCCGGATCACGTCCGCGCCAGCGGGCGGCCTGAACTGGAAGGTGCCAGCCGGCAGCACCGGATTGAGTTCGAATTGGGCAAAGCTCAGCACCGAGCGCTGGCCAAAGTTGTCGAGGATGTCGAGCACCGCCAGCGCCACGCCCTTGTCGCCGGGGCGCAAGCCCACGCGAATGCTCTGGAGTTGGCCGTCCCGCGATTTCGGCCGCGCCAGGACCCATTGCAGGCCATCGCGCTCGGGCTCGTCCTGCAGGAGGAAGTCCG
This sequence comes from Pseudomonadota bacterium, assembly GCA_023396625.1. GTDB lineage: Bacteria > Pseudomonadota > Gammaproteobacteria > Burkholderiales > Burkholderiaceae_C > JAEWVY01. The sequence goes on from JAEWVY010000089.1 coordinate 768, forward strand.
CCTGCAGCGCCTTCAGGTCGGGCGCCGAGGCCACCAGCGCGGCGGGAGTGGAATCGAGCACCTGGGCCTGCTTGCGCGCGGTGACCTGGTTCAGGTCCGCGTCGTGCAGCCACAGAGTCTGACCATCGGCGACGATGGTCTGCTCGAACGGCTTCCTGTAGACAAAGCGGAACTGCCCGGGCCGCTGGAATTCGAAGCTGCCACTGGAGGTCTTGCTGCGCGGCGCCGCGCCTTCGCGCGGGGGCGAGGTCACCACCTGGGTGAAGCTGGCACGCCCGGTGCGCGCCGTGCGGATGAAGTTTTCAAGGCTTTCCAGGCCATTTGCCAGCGCCGGATGGACACTTGTTGCTATGAAAATTGATGTTGCCGCGCAGCGGAGCAGACGGGCAAACGGGGCAGCAGACACGCAATGCAGAAGGGTCATGGGTTCTGGGACTCGGCTCGATGCCCACAGTTCATTCGGCGCGCGCGGGCACGAGGATGTCCCGCTGGCCGCTGGACGTCAGGGCGCTCACCAGGCCCGCCTTTTCCATGTCTTCCAGCAGCCGCGCCGAGCGGTTGTAGCCGATGCGCAACTTGCGCTGCACGTAGGAGATGCTGGCCTTGCGGTCCTTGAGCACCACCTCCACGGCCTGGTCGTACATAGGGTCCTTTTCCCCGCCGCCGCTGTCCTCCCCGAACACCCCGTCTTCGCCGTCGGCCGTGCCCCCCTCGAGCAGGCCCTCGACGTAGTCGGGCCCGCCCTGGCGCTTGAGGTAGGCCACGACGCGGTGAACCTCCTCGTCGCTCACGAAGGCGCCGTGAACGCGGATGGGGAAGCCCGTGCCGGAGGGCATGTACAGCATGTCCCCCATGCCCAGCAGCGCCTCGGCACCCATCTGGTCAAGAATGGTGCGGCTATCGATCTTGCTGCTGACCTGGAAGGCGATGCGCGTGGGGATGTTGGCCTTGATGAGGCCGGTGATCACGTCGACGCTGGGGCGCTGCGTGGCCAGAATCAGGTGGATGCCCGCGGCGCGGGCTTTCTGCGCCAGTCTCGCGATGAGCTCCTCGATCTTCTTGCCCACCACCATCATCAGGTCGGCCAGTTCGTCGATGACCACCACGATGTGCGGCAGCCGCTCCAGCGGCTCGGGGCTCTCGGGCGTCAGGCTGAACGGGTTGCCGATCAACTCCCCTTTTGCCTTCGCCTCGTCGAGCCGGGCATTGAAGCCTGCCAGATTCCGCACCCCCAGCTTGCTCATGAGCTTGTAGCGCCGCTCCATTTCGGCCACGCACCAGTTCAGGCCATTGGCCGCCTGCTTCATGTCGGTGACCACTGGCGCCAGCAGGTGCGGTATGCCTTCATACACCGACATTTCCAGCATCTTCGGGTCGATCATGAGCAACCGGACATCGCGCGCCTCGGCCTTGTACAACAGACTCAGAATCATGGCGTTGATGCCCACGGACTTGCCCGAACTGGTCGTGCCGGCCACCAGCACATGCGGCATCTTCGCCAGGTCGGCCACCACGGGAAGGCCCACGATGTCCTTGCCCAGGCCCATGGTCAGCAGGGAACGGGCCTCGTTGTAGACCCGCGATCCCAGGATCTCGCTCAGCCGGATGGTCTGGCGCCGCGCATTGGGCAGCTCCAACGCCATGCAATTCTTGCCGGGAATGGTTTCGATCACCCGGATCGACACCAGGCTCAGGGAACGGGCCAGGTCCTTGGCCAGGTTCACGATCTGCGACCCCTTGACCCCCGTCGCCGGTTCGATTTCGTAGCGCGTGATCACCGGGCCGGGAGAGGCCAGCACCACGCGCACCTCGACGCCAAAGTCCTTGAGCTTCTTCTCGATCAGACGACTGGTCATCTCCAGCGTCTCGGGCGCCACCGTTTCCTGCTGGGCGGACGCGCCATCGAGCAGGTCCACCTGCGGCAGCCGGTTGTCGGTCAACTCGGCGAAAAGCGGCTTTTGCCGCTCCCGGGCCACGCGCTCGCTGCGCACTGGCTCGGTCAGCACGGGCTCCACCGGCACGGGCTGGGGATGCTGCGCCTCGCTGTGCTGGCGCTCCACATGCACCACCGCCTCCCGCTCACGCGCCGCCAGCTTGCCGGCCTCGCGGTCCTCGGCAATTTCACGCCGCTCCCGCTGGGAGGTCACCAGGGCATCGGCCAGCGCGCCAATGCGTTCGGCCAGTTGCCCCCAGGAAAATCGGAACACCGCCGCCGCGCTCGCGACGACGACCGCGATGCAGATCAGGCCGGAGCCGGTGAAGCCCAGCCATTTCACCGCGCCAGCGCCCACGACCTGCCCCAGCATGCCGCCAGCCGGACCCGGCAGCAGCGGATCGAAACGGTGCAGACGGGACCATTCCAACGCCGTGCTGGCCAGCAGCAGCAGTGCGAGCCCCAGCCAGAAACCCGCGCGACTGTGCACAAACCGGGCCATCGCCCCCCCGGACACCGCCGTCGCCGCACCTTCGCCACGCATCCATCGCGCCAGTGTCGACAGCCAGGCGCGCACCCCCGCGGCGACGCCCCACCAAGTCGAGTAGCCCAGGGCAAAGAGCGCCACATCCGACAGCCAAGCCCCGAGACGTCCACCCCAGTTGTGGGCCTCCGAGCTCACCCCCGACGTGGACCAGGCCGGATCCTGCGGCGAATGGCTCAGCAGCGACAGGACACAGAAGACCAGCGCCACCAGACCCAGCAGCAGGCCGGCCTCCTGTGCCAGCCGCGTGGCGCCCGACGCGGGAGCGGCGGCGCCTCGGACGTCCGCCGGACGCAAGTGGTCAAGTGAATAAGTCATGCGCGAGAAGCAAAGCTGCAAGCATAAACCGCCCGCGCGCCGCCCTTCAACCCAGCAGCGTCAGACGCTCCTTGATGAGGGTCGAACCGTCGTCGCGATATTCGACGAAGCCGCGATCCTCGAGGTCTTTCATCACGCGGCTCACCATTTCGCGCGAAGCCCCCACCATCTTGGCCAGATCCTGTTTGGAAATTTTCTCGCGGATCACCTGTTCCCCTCCCGGTCCCTGGGAGGCAAACTCCAGCAGCGCCCGGGCGACGCGCCCATACACATCCAGCAGCGCCAGCGACTCGATTTTCCGGTCCGCACTGCGCAGACGCTGGACCAATCCGCGCATCACGGCGTAGGCCATCGACGAGTTCTCGGGCAGGCAGCGGGCGAAGTCGTGGCGCGCGAGTTCCAGAACATCGGTCTGAACCTCGGCCATCACCGAGGCCGAGTGAGGCTCGTTGTCGATCAGGCTCATTTCCCCGATATGGTCGCCGGGCCGCAGGGTCGCCAGGATCACCTCCCGGCCCCGCGCATCCGTGGCGACGACGCGTGCGCGGCCCGTCAGCATCAAAAACAGGGCATTGCTCTTTCGACCCTGCTCGACGATCTTCTCCCCTCGCCGGTAGCGGCGTTTGACGACCGCATCCGCGATCGATCCAGCCTGCGCCTCGGTCAGCAACGAAAACAGCGGAACCCTGCGGATGAGATCAAGGTTGGACAAAATGGCCATCGGTTTCATGCTCCGTTAATGATGTGACTGGCACAATCCGGACCCAATCGGCCCAGTCACGATACCCATACGAGGGACGTCCTACCTTTTGTCACACATTCGTGTGGACGCACCACCCGGTAAAACCCCTGCAGTGCCGATACTCGGTTCCTCCGCAAAGTGTAGCAACCTCATCTGAAACGTCGCCATGTCCACAGTCAAACACGCCAAAGTCCTGATTCTTGGTTCCGGCCCGGCCGGCTATACCGCCGCGATCTATGCCGCCCGCGCCAATCTGGCGCCCCTGCTGATCACCGGCATGGCCCAAGGCGGCCAGCTCATGACCACCACCGA
>JAEWVY010000100.1 GCA_023396625.1 Pseudomonadota bacterium
AGAAGCACACGCCCGGCATACCGGCGGCCCTGGTGCAAGGCAACCAGACGCAGCTGGACGACTGGGCCGCGCAAGCGGGCCACATCCTGGCGGGCATGCGCGTGGCGGGGGGCAGCGTGCTGCCGTCACGCCCTGTGCCGGGCAAGCGCGTGCGCCCCTGGATGGCTATCGTGCCTGAAGACCCTGCGGCAGCAGACAAGCAGTTCCGCCAATGGCGGCGGCAGTGGCTGCCAGGCTTTGCGCTGGTGGGGCGCGACGACCTGTTGGCCGAGCGCCTGAAAGACCTACGTACCACCCAGCCCGACGCCACGCTGCTGGATGCCTGGCTGCATGCAGCCCGGTTCAACTACGTGCCCGTGGTGCCTGACGGCGGAGCGCCTGCAACCGACAGGCAGGTGAAGTGGGCAGACCCCCAGCGGCCCAAGGGTAGCGGCTGGGTGGTACCCATCCCCGTGGGCTATGCCGCGCTCACGCCCCTCCACGCCCCTGGCACCGTGCGCAATGCGCGCGATGCCACGGTGCCCATGCGCTTTGTGGAATCGGTCTATGCGCTGGGCGAATGGATCAGCCCGCATCGCCTGACGCACCTAGGCCAGCTGCTATGGTGTGCCGAAGCCGACGAAGCGCGGGGCCTGTACCGCTGCCGCAATGGCTACCAGCCCGAAAAGGCAGAAGACGCTGGCGCGGACGCCACGGCACCCACCGAATTGGACGACGCCGAGGCCTATGACTACACCTGAGCCCCGCGTGTCCTTGCCTTCGCATTCAACAAACCCATTTTTGAAAGATTGACACCATGACCGACAAACTTACCACCGCCTCCGTCCTGGCTTTTGAACGCAAGCTGGACCCCTCTGACGCCGTGTTCCATGCAGGCCGCTGGGACGACCGTGCACAGTCGCACGCCTGGCAGCCCGTAGCAGTGAGGGCCAAGTCTGTGCGCGGCACCATCAGCAACCGCCTCAAGGCCAAGGACCAAGACCCTGCCAAGCTGGACGCCGCCATTGAGAACCCCAACCTGCAAACCGTGGACGTGGCGGCGTTGCCCTCGGAGGCTGACACGCTCAAGGTGCAGTTCACGCTGCGCGTGCTGGGTGGCGCAGGCACGCCATCGGCTTGCAACAGCGCGGGCTACCAGGCCAAACTGCTGGCCACCGTGCAGGGCTACAAGCAGCAGCACGGGTTTGGCGAGCTGGCCCGGCGCTACGCGGCCAACCTGGCCAACGGCCGCTTCTTGTGGCGCAACCGTGCAGGGGCCGAGCAAGTCGAAGTAACCGTGGAACAGATGCACAACGGGCAGGCAGTACATACATGGTCTTTTGATGCCCTGGCGCTCAATACACGGGCAGTAGGCGCTATCAATAGTGAAATAAAAGGTTTGAGCGAACTGGGCCAGGCCATTGCCGCCGGGCTGGCCGGTTCGCAGCATGTGCTGCTACGGGTAACGGCCTTTGTGCGCCAAGGCGCGGGGCAAGAGGTTTTCCCGTCGCAAGAGCTGATTCTGGACAAGGACAGCGCAAAGAAAAGCAAAACGCTGTATTACGTGGACGGCGTGGCCGCCATCCACTCGCAAAAGATTGGCAACGCCATCCGCACCATCGACACCTGGTATGAAGGCGCTGAAGAACTGGGCCCCATCGCGGTGGAGCCCTACGGATCTGTCACCACCCAGGGCAAGGCGTACCGCCAGCCCAAGCAAAAGCTCGACTTCTACACCTTGCTGGACAACTGGCTACTGAAAGACCAAGTGCCGCCTGCGGAGCAGCAGCACTTTGTGATGGCGGTGCTGATCCGTGGCGGCGTGTTTGGCGATGCCAGCTGATGCGCGAAGCACCATGACCACGCACTACATCAACATCACCCTGCTGCCCGACCCGGAGTTCAGCCACGCGCACCTGCTGGGCGCGCTGGTGGCCAAGCTACACCGAGCGCTGGCGCAAAGGCAAACCACCGACATTGGCGTGAGCTACCCGCAGCACATCGGCCAACCGCTGACAAAGCGCACCCTGGGCGCGGTGCTACGCCTGCACGGCACGCCCGAGGCGCTGCAGCACCTGATGGGGCAGGACTGGCTCAAAGGCATGCGGGACCACACGCAGGTGGGCGAGCTGCTGCCAGTGCCCGCCAACGCGCAGCACCGCACTGTGCGCCGCCGCCAGTTCAAAACCAACGCGGACCGCCTGCGCCGCCGCCGCATGCAGCGCAAAGGCGAAACCGCCGAACAGGCCACCGCCGCCATCCCCGACACGGTGGAGCGCCACCCCGACTTGCCGTTTGTGCAACTGCGAAGTCACAGCACCGGACAGACGTTCTACTTGTACGTGGAACACAGTCCATTGCAGACGCAGTCTGTACCCGGAATCTTTAGCAGCTACGGCTTGGGCCAGGAAGCAACCGTGCCTTGGTTTTGACCCTATTTTTCTGTGCTCTCGACAGTTCTTTGTAAATCAAGAACTTATAGCGCGCCCAAGAAATTTGGGGGTTCAGACTTACAAGGCAATTTTTCTATAAATAACAAGCATTTACAGGATTCTCTTTCCAGTTCACTGCCGCATAGGCAGCTCAGAAAGATCGACGGCCCGGTCAGAGCAGTACCATGCGCGTTCACTGCCGCATAGGCAGCTCAGAAATCAAACAGAGTGGAGAGGTCGGACGGATCGTAGTTCACTGCCGCATAGGCAGCTCAGAAATTCGCCGGTGTAGTAGTCGTAGCCGATGGCGTGTTCACTGCCGCATAGGCAGCTCAGAAAACGACGGCACCACCTGGCGCACCGCGCACACCGTTCACTGCCGCATAGGCAGCTCAGAAAACCAGCGGTGCTCCCAAACGTAATCTGACTAGGTTCACTGCCGCATAGGCAGCTCAGAAATGAAAGGCGTGGTTGCCAGGGAGTTCTTTGATGTTCACTGCCGCATAGGCAGCTCAGAAATACTTGGCGCGCGTGAAGATCGGGGAGGTTTTGTTCACTGCCGCATAGGCAGCTCAGAAAATCAGAGCCTGCCGTGATCCTTCATCCAACCAGTTCACTGCCGCATAGGCAGCTCAGAAAAGAAAGGCGCGCCGCGCGGAACGTCAGCGGGCGTTCACTGCCGCATAGGCAGCTCAGAAAATACCGGTCAACGGGGACTACACGCTGGCGTTGTTCACTGCCGCATAGGCAGCTCAGAAAACTGCCGCCCGTTGCAACGGGTGGAGACGCACGTTCACTGCCGCATAGGCAGCTCAGAAATTCACATACTCCAGGGCGTTGCCGTCCATGGTGTTCACTGCCGCATAGGCAGCTCAGAAAACTGCCGCCCGTTGCAACGGGTGGAGACGCACGTTCACTGCCGCATAGGCAGCTCAGAAATCTGTTGCTGCATCGCGCAGACGTGAAATATCGTTCACTGCCGCATAGGCAGCTCAGAAAAGGAAAACCGATCCGCTATAGACGCGCGGGGAGTTCACTGCCGCATAGGCAGCTCAGAAAACACGGGCCTGCACGTTGTTGCTGAGCTCGTTGTTCACTGCCGCATAGGCAGCTCAGAAAGGCTGCCTGTGGGCCGGCAGCAAGGGCTTGGCGTTCACTGCCGCATAGGCAGCTCAGAAACAAGGGCCATCAGCATGCTGATGACACCGTCGAGTTCACTGCCGCATAGGCAGCTCAGAAAAAGGTCATCGCTCACTTCGTGAAAGCCTCGCGGTTCACTGCCGCATAGGCAGCTCAGAAAAGCTGGGGCAGCGGCATCGAGCAACAGATGATGTTCACTGCCGCATAGGCAGCTCAGAAAATGCGTTGCCGCGTTGACGCCGCCGCCCCATCGTTCACTGCCGCATAGGCAGCTCAGAAAACAGGTGTATGAGAGCATCAGGAATAAGGCTGGTTCACTGCCGCATAGGCAGCTCAGAAATTCGCGTCAACGCCGCCCGGCGTGGCCCACGAGTTCACTGCCGCATAGGCAGCTCAGAAAAATGCCACCCGCTTTTAGTACCCCCACCCCCAGTTCACTGCCGCATAGGCAGCTCAGAAATGGCACGGCAGCACCTGCTCTACAGCGTCCTGGTTCACTGCCGCATAGGCAGCTCAGAAACTCAGCGCGCGCAGTCGCGCGCGCATGTTTGGGTTCACTGCCGCATAGGCAGCTCAGAAATTCAGCAGCGCCTGCCGCACGTCACCCACAGGGTTCACTGCCGCATAGGCAGCTCAGAAAAGGGCCGCATCCGTGCGGCCGTCACCGCGCTCGTTCACTGCCGCATAGGCAGCTCAGAAAAGGATCAGAATCACCATCTTGCGCGAGGCATTGTTCACTGCCGCATAGGCAGCTCAGAAAACCCACTCGGTATTGATCAAGTGCCGCACCGGGGTTCACTGCCGCATAGGCAGCTCAGAAAAGACCCGATGCGTCGGCCACAGCCTCCGCACCGTTCACTGCCGCATAGGCAGCTCAGAAATTGCCATGCGGCCAGGGCCAGGCCACACGGGCGTTCACTGCCGCATAGGCAGCTCAGAAATCATGCAAATCGCGGCTTCTCTCGTGGGCCGTGTTCACTGCCGCATAGGCAGCTCAGAAAGTGTGCACCACGATGATCTGGTTGTCCGCGGTGTTCACTGCCGCATAGGCAGCTCAGAAATCTGCCGGGGCCTGCGTGGTGTCGTCGATTGCGTTCACTGCCGCATAGGCAGCTCAGAAAACCCTATACGGGGGTGGTTGCAGGGGCTGCAAGTTCACTGCCGCATAGGCAGCTCAGAAACTTCGGAAAATCCGTAACGTGGCGGGTTATCCGTTCACTGCCGCATAGGCAGCTCAGAAATGAAGGACCGCACGGGGAACCGGCGGTTCTGGGTTCACTGCCGCATAGGCAGCTCAGAAATCCAGCGTTGCGTCCCATGCGGTTTCCAGGTCGTTCACTGCCGCATAGGCAGCTCAGAAACTGACGCGCGAGATCGGCGGGAAGTTGGAAGAGGTTCACTGCCGCATAGGCAGCTCAGAAATACGCGACCGAGCTGGCGTTGTACGCTGGCGAGTTCACTGCCGCATAGGCAGCTCAGAAAATGCTGGGCATTGGCGCGCGGCTGCGGGACGCGTTCACTGCCGCATAGGCAGCTCAGAAACGCGCAAAAGTCACAGAAACCGGCGTCTCCACCGTTCACTGCCGCATAGGCAGCTCAGAAAGCCTCGGGGTCAGGGCTCGGAGGGCCGGAGGGGTTCACTGCCGCATAGGCAGCTCAGAAATTGGAGCAGGGTGGATCGAACGACCGTAAGCCGTCAATGAACCACGCCCTTGCGCGTGATGTCCGAAGCCGATCTGCGTAGAGTGGTCTACTGTGAGCAGAGCGCGATATTCCAGGGTAGCAGCGCTTCGTAGTCGTCGGCCGTCTGCGCCAGCGGCAGCTTCTTGAACAGTGCCACAAGGTATCGGTAGGGCTCGACGTTGTTGGCCTTGGCGGTCTCGATCAACGAGTAGAGGTTGGCGCTGGCGTTCGCTCCGCCCACGGTGTTAGCGAACAGCCAGCTTCGCCTTCCGACGACGAAGGGCCGGATCGCGTTTTCCACCGGATTGGAGTCCAGCGGCCAGGTGCCGTTCTCCAGGAACCGCACGAGCTTAGGCCACTGCCCGTGCAGGTAGTGCAGTGCTTCGCCCAGCAAGCTCGACGGCGCGATGGCGTGCAGGTGCGTGAGCAGCAGTTGTTCGATCTTGCGCACGACTGCGGCGCTGTAGCGCGAGCGCAGACGTAGCCGGCGCGCTGGCGTCCAGCCCTTGGCCAGCGCCTCTGCGCGATACAGCTTGCCAATGAGCCGCACGAACCGAGTCGCGATCTGATCGGGCGAACGCGCGGCCTTCGGGATGGCCTCCTCGGCTTTGATGAACGGGCGCCGCGCGTGAACCCAGCACCCGAGATGCGTGAGGCCACCGGCCCTGGCGATGCCGTTGTAGACCTCGTAGCCGTCGCTCATGAGCGTGGTGCCGGGCCGGATGCCGGCATAAAGTTTCTCGGCGTGCACGGCGCCGCGCCCCGGCGCATAGGCGAACAGCCGCACCGGTGGACCGGTACCGTTCATTTGCGCCCACATGTAGCTCTTGGTCTGAGCCTTGCGCCCGGGCTCCTTGAGTACCTGGACCGTGGTCTCGTCGCCGTAGATCAGGTCTGAATCGAGCAGGTGATCGCGCAGCAGGTTGATGACCGGCTGCACGGCTCGGCCGATTCGCACGACACCGGCGGCCAGCGTATTGCTCACGATGTCGCCACCGAAGCGACGCAGCAGCGCGGCCGTGCGATACAGCGGCATGCCGAACTGGTACTTGCCCGTGATGACCCAGGCCTGGGCCTGCTCGGTGAGCAGCCCGCGCGGGATGATGCGTGCCGGCGTCGGTGCAACCTTCAGGCTCTGATCGCAACAAGGACATGCGTACTTGATGCGGTGATGCTGCAGCACGCGAACCTGCTCGGAGATGACGTCTATCTGCTCGCTGATCTCGGCGCCGATCTCCACCAGCGCGTGGCCGTCATGGGCGCACACACGCTGGTCCTCGGGCAGCTCGTGGCGCACGATCTCGCGCGCCAGCGCTGGGTCCAGCGGCTTGCGCCCGCGCTTCTTGCGTTGATGCCCGGCGACCGGTGTCGATTCCTCTTCGTCGGTCTGCGCCGGCGGCGTCTGCTCGGTGGGTGCGAGTGCTTCGGCCTCGTTGAGGAACAGGTCCTTCTGATCAGTGCCGCGCGCTTCGCTCTTGGCGGCGAAGAGCTGGCGCTGCAGCGATCTCAGCCGCTGCAGTGCGAGGTCTCGTTCGGTGGTGGCCACCCGCAGCGCGCCGGCCAGCGCATCGCGCTCGGCAATGAGCGCAGCGAGTTCTTCGGCGGTGATGGTGGCAGGCGGCGACACGCCAGCTTGGATCGGCCCGCCGCATCATCGTTCCTTCAGGCCACGCTGGAATAGCGCAGATGAGAGTGGCGTTGCACCACCGCGATGTCGATGCCCTCGAGCAACCAGTGCAGCTGCTCGGCTGTCAGCGTGGGAACGGCATCGGCCGAGGGCCAGATGAACCGGTCCTTCTCCAGGCGCTTGAGCAACAGCCAGAAGCCGTTGCGCTCCCAGCCCAAGATCTTGACCCGATCGCGCCGGCGGTTGCTGAACACGTATGCGCACGAGGCAAACGGGTCCAGGCCCAGCGCCTGTTCCACCAGCACTGCCAATCCGTTGATGCTCAGGCGGAAGTCCACGGGCTGGCGGTGCAGGTAGACCTTCAGTCCTTCATCGAAGCGGAACACCGCAGCCTCCCAAGCGCCTGGATCACTTCGCCGACGTTGCGCAGCTCGACGCCGCGCAAGTCGATCGCCACGCCATTGGGCAAGCGGGCCTGCACATCCATCACGGCGACGATGTCGTCGCCGCTTCGCACCCTGATCGGCGACGCTGGCGGCACAGTGACAGCCACGAACGCCGAGGGCGAGGGAACCACGCTGGCAACGGTATTGCGAGCACGCCCACCATGGCCATGCTCGCGCAGCCACCGGCTCACCTGGTTGGCATTGACGCCGCACTCGCGCGCTAGGCGCGACACCGAGGCGCCCGGCTGCAGACACAGCGCCACCAGCTGCGACTTCGCCGCTGCGTCTTACACGCTGCGTCCGTCGCTCTTGTGCCCCACCACCAGTCGGCGTTTGAGGTCTTCCAAATCGTCTGTCATTTACGTTCCCACGTTGATCTACGTGGGAACGTAGGCTGCCAGGTCGCAGCCTGCGGCTCAAGGGCGTGGTTCATTGACGGCTTACGAACGACCTGGAGAAGTTCACTGCCGCATAGGCAGCTCAGAAATACCCAACAGGTTGGCATCGGTAGTTACCACAGTTCACTGCCGCATAGGCAGCTCAGAAAAGCTCATGGTGTTCAGACAGGAAGGACTGTATGTTCACTGCCGCATAGGCAGCTCAGAAAGTGGAGCGAACTATGAACGCCTGGAACGCAACGTTCACTGCCGCATAGGCAGCTCAGAAATGTCCCTGTGTCATCTGCGCAACTCCAACCGAGTTCACTGCCGCATAGGCAGCTCAGAAACTACATGGGCGGGGACCGGTCAGGCTTCACGGAGTTCACTGCCGCATAGGCAGCTCAGGAATGCAAAAAAAGGGTTTCATCCTGGACCAGCGGCGCTGCGTGCTCAGCGGCGCAGCGGGCGAACTGATGGCGAATGACCGCCATATGACGCGCCCACACCTCTGAGGGCACTAAGGCCTGCACGAAAAGCCACCGGGCGCCACGGGGTCGAACGCCCGTGTCGCCCCGCCGTCATGCGTCTGCAATGCCCGTCGAAGCGACTGCCCCGCAAAGTCCAGTCCGGTGTCGTTGAACACCTCTATCGCACCTGCGGGCAGCACAAACTTCGGCAACCGGGCCAGTCGAGCCTGCACCTCGGCGGGCGTCTCGCGGTCGCGGGCCACGAGGCGGCGTTGTATCGTTTCAGGGCTGGCCGTGATGTGCACGACGGTGAGCCCAGGGTAAGAGGCCTGGGCCTGCGCGAGATGTCCCCGGGAGCCGTTCGCAAAGACCCAGAAACCCCGGCCGCACGGAGCGATTTCCGTCCGCCGGATGCCATAACGCAAGCCGTTGGCGGTCCAGGTCATGGCAAAAGCACCTTCGCCGCACAAGCGATCGAAAGCGGCGTGGTCCACCGATTCGTGCGCTTCGCCGCCCGCGCTGGATGGCCGCGTGATGGTGCGCCGCGCCCAGTGCACCGGCGCTTCGCCACGAAGGTGCTGCCGCAGCCAGTCCAGCACGCTGTCCTTGCCTGCTCCCGAGGGGCCCACGACATAGACCAGCCTGCGGTTCATCGCTGCAAGGCCTGCTGTTCCACCAGGATGAAATCGACGCCGGGTTCAGGCTCGACAAAGAGCGACAACCGGTCGAAGCGGCAAGGTGGCAAGGCATCGAACCGTGCCTGCGCCTCCCCCCGCAACGCCGCCCGGACACCCTCACCTGCCGCGCCCAGCGAACCGGTCAACGAAAAGTGGAAGCGAAACGCTTCCAGCACCCAGGGATAGCCCCAGCGCTGGAGCAGCGCGTCCTGCGCCGGCGAAAGCGGCACCCGCCTGCGGCGCTGCAATTCTGCGTCATCCAGCGGCTGCGCCAGACTGTGCAGCTGCGTCACGCAGGCCGCCGCCAGATCATGCAGACGGGGGTCGTGGCATGGCGGCCGCAGTGCGAGGAAGTCGCCGAGCAAGTCCACCCGCATCGGCGGCAGATCGAACGCCGGCCAAGCGGTGGCGAAGTCCCGCAACGCCCGGCGCACCGTGGCCAGGGTGTGGCCTTGAGCCAGCCGGAACGGCGGCTTGAGCGTGGCGTGCCAGCCATAGCGACGTGGCTCCGAAGTCAGCCTGGCGAACACCTCCGGCTCCAGTCCCGGTGGCACCGACTGGGGCACGGCCACCCGCCGGGCCGCGCAGCGGCCCAGCCATTCGCTGCCCGCCAATCCCCAGGCTGATTGCGGCTCGGGCGCGAAGTAGATCGCCACGCGGTGGGGAGAGGAATGAAGTTCATGCAGCATCGTCGTGCTCGACCGTGAGGGTGACGCGGTCTCCCGCAAACCAGGTGCAGGCGTACTCGATCGGAAGACCCTCCGCATCGACATTGACGCTGGTCACCTGCAGTACCGGACGCGCCCCCGGCTGCCTGAGCCAGGCCGCCCCCTCGGCCTCGGGCCCACGGGCCGAGATGCGGCTGCTCAGGCGGGTGTAGTCCGCCACCCCCCGCATGGCAAAGGCCCGCGTGATCGAGCCCGTCTCCACCAGATCGCTGTCCAGGCCGGCGAAACGCGGCAGGGGGAAGTAACGCTCGCTCACATGCAAGGGCTGTCCCGCCCCCTCGCCCAGCACCGTGAGATGCAGCAGCCGGCTGCCCACACGCACGCGCAGCGCGCTCGCCTGTCCGGCATCCGCCCGCAATTCCCGCGCATGCAGCACCTGCAGGCTGCCGCGCAGCCCGGCCTGGCTCAGGCTCTGGCGGTGGCGCGTGCGCTTGCCGAGCACCAGATCCACCGCAAAGTCCTCGACATAGGTGCCGCTGCCCTGGGTGGAGCGGACCAGCCCCTGCTGGCCCAGGCTCGCAAGCGAACGCCGGATGGTGTGGCGGTTGACGCCGAATTGCTCCGCCAGCGAATGCTCGGAAGGCAAGCGCTCACCCGGCGCGTAGAGGCCCTGACCGATGGCCTGCGCCAGTTCATTGGCGATGCGGGCCCAGAAGCTACGGCCCGCATCGGGCCCCGCGGGGGACGGCTGGAAAGAAGAAGTTGTTCCTGTCATGAAAACTACACGGGCGCTGCCTAAGCTGACGGCTGCAATCAAGTTGTCTACACAAATCGCAGACTATCACTCCCATGTTTCACGCTTTTGACAACGCCGGGCCGAGTCGCCCCACGGACCGGCCCGCATGGCTGGCCCTGCTGGCACGGGCTCCGCTGCCCCTCCTGGAAAACGTGCTGGGCGCGCGCATCGGTGAAGCGCCCCAATGGCTTCGCCCACCGGAAACGGGCCTCTACATGGTGCAGGGCCGTGTCGGCGGCACCGGTGAGCGCTTCAACCTGGGCGAAGTGACCGTGACCCGCTGCGCCCTGCGGCCCAGGGCATCCCGCGATGACGAAGCCACCGGCCCCGTGGGCGTGGCCTATGTGCTGGGCCGCAGCCATCGCCACGCCCATCTGGCCGCACTGGCAGACGCCTTGCTGCAAGACCCCTCCCAACTGCCGGTGCTCGAGCAGTCCCTGCTGGCACCGGTTCGCCAGCACCTGGCAAGGACGCAGGATCAACACAACCGACGTACCCAGTCGACACGGGTCAATTTTTTCACCGTGGCGCGGGAATCCGGATCGGCCGACAGCGAGGAAAACGAATCATGAACCCCAACGACCTGCAGCACGTGCGCGCGGGCTTTCGCGATCCCACCCTGGGCAGCCAGGCGGTGTTCCGATCGGCCCTGCAAGCGCTTTCCCATCCAGGGCGGGTGATCGAACTGCCGCGCGCGGCTGAACTTCCACGGCATGGCCAGGGCGCTGCGGCCCTGTTGCTGCTGGCCCTGCTCGACAACGATTGCACCCTCTGGATTTCGCCCTCCCTGGCCGAAACCGATGCCGCGGCCTGGCTGCGTTTCCACACCGGCTGTGTCCGCGTCGATACCCCCGCCCAAGCCCGTTTCCTCTGGGTCGCCCGGAACGATGCCCTGCCTCGCCTGGCCGACCTGCAACTTGGCAGCGACGAGTACCCCGACCAGTCGGCCACCTGCGTGATCGAAGTCCAGGCTTTGGCCGACGACGAAGCCACCGACCGCTCCTGGACATTGGCCGGCCCCGGCATCGCGGGCGAGCGCGGGTTCGGTGTCCGTGGCCTCCCTGCGGATTTCCAGGCTCAGTGGGCCCGCAACCACGCCGGCTTCCCCCGCGGCGTCGATCTGTTTCTGGCCACTGACACACATGTCGCCGGCCTGCCGCGGACCACGCGCATCACGTCCCCCGTGGAGGTTTGACCATGTACGTCGCCGTCAAGGGCGGGGAAACCGCCATCCTCAACAGCTACCGCCTGCTGGCGGAACAACGCCGTGGCGACCCGGCCGATGCCGAACTCGACGTGAGCCAGATCCGCCAGCAGCTCAAGCTGGCCGTGGATCGGGTGATGACCGAGGGATCGGTCTACGACCCCGAACTCGCCGCCCTGGCGATCAAGCAGGCCTGCGGCGATCTGGTCGAAGCCATCTTCCTGCTGCGCGCCTACCGGGCCACGCTGCCCCGCCTGGGTACAACGCTGCCACTGGAAACAGCGCGCATGCAGCCGAGCCGGCGCATTTCCGCCACATTCAAGGATCTGCCCGGCGGGCAGATCCTGGGGCCGACCTATGACTACACCCAGCGCCTGCTGGATTTCACGCTGCTGGCGCAAGGCCCCTCGTGCGCGACGGCGCCGGCCGGTGCCGACCTTGCCGCTCTTGCCGCTCTTGCCGCAGCCGAGCCGGCGCCCCGCGTGATGGATCTGCTCAACCAGGAGCAGTTGATCGAAATCCACCCTCCGCCTGAAGGCGATCCGGCCCCCGTGGACCTGACCCGCGAGCCGCTACGATTCCCGGCCCGGCGCCCTACGCGGCTGCAAAACCTGGCGCGCGGCGACGAAGGCTTCCTGCTGGCCCTGGCTTATTCCACGCAGCGCGGGTATTCGCACAGCCACCCCTTCGTCGGCGAAGTGCGCCTGGGCCACGTGGCGGTGGAACTGGTGCCGGAAGAACTCGGCTTCGCCATCTCGGTGGGCGACATCGAAATCACCGAATGCGAGATGGTCAACCAGTTTGCCGGCAGCAGACATGAACCGCCGCAGTTCACGCGTGGCTACGGCCTGGCCTTCGGCCACAGCGAGCGCAAGGCCATGGCCATGAGCCTGGTGGACCGCGCCCTGCGCGCCGAGGAGCTGGGTGAATCCGTCCAATCCCCCGCGCAGATGCAGGAATTCGTGCTTTCGCACAGCGACAGCCTGGAAGCGTCGGGCTTCGTCCAGCACCTCAAGCTGCCCCACTACGTGGACTTCCAGGCTGAACTGGACCTGGTGCGCCGGATGCGCACGCAGGCCAGGCTTTCCGCCGCCAACGACGACCAGGAAACCCCATGAACGGCCTCATCGACCCCACCCTGCGGCGCGCGGAACCTGCCGGAACCGGCGGCGACGCGCCCGGCGTGAATTTCGCCTACCTCGACGAGCGCACCAAGCGCATGATCCGACGGGCCATCCTCAAGGCTGTGGCCATCCCCGGCTACCAAGTGCCCTTCGGCTCCCGCGAAATGCCTCTGCCCTATGGCTGGGGCACAGGGGGTATCCAGGTGACAGCTTCCGTCATCGGTCCACAAGACACCCTCAAAGTCATCGACCAGGGCTCCGATGACACGGTGAACGCGGTCAACATCCGCCGTTTCTTCCAGCGCACCACCGGCGTGCCCATCACGACGTCCACGCGCGAAGCGACATTGATCCAGACCCGGCACCGCATCCCGGAGATTCCACTCGTGGAGGGCCAGGTCATCGTCTACCAGGTGCCGGTGCCCGAACCCATGCAACGCCTCGAGCCGCGCGAAACCGAGACACGCACCCTGCACAGCCTGGCCGAATACGGTCTGATGCACGTGAAGCTGTATGAGGACATTGCCCGCTTTGGTCACATCGCGACCACCTACGACTACCCCGTCCTGGTCAATGGCCGCTACATCATGGCGCCATCGCCGATTCCGAAGTTCGACAACCCGAAGATGCACATGAACCCGGCGCTGCAGCTGTTCGGCGCGGGCCGGGAAAAGCGGATCTATGCCGTGCCGCCGTACACCCCCGTGGAAAGCCTCGCCTTCGAGGACCATCCCTTCGAGATCCAGAAATGGGACACGGCCTGCGCGCTATGCGGCGCCACTGACGCCTTCCTCGACGAGGTGATCATGGACGACAGCGGCGGTCGCATGCACGTGTGCTCGGACTCCGACTACTGCCAGTCGCGCCAGACAGGAGGTGCGCAATGACCCCGCATGTCCGCCCCGCCACGGACGAGGACCTGCCCGCCGTGCTGGGCCTGTACGCCCAGCCCGGCCTGGACAACGGCCGGGAACTCGACCTCGAAACCGCCCGCCGGATCCATGCGGAGTTCAAGCGATATCCCGCCTACCGTCTGTTCGTGGCCTGCGAGGGGTCCCCGAATGGACAGGTGGTGGGGAGTTTTGCCCTGCTCGTGATGCACAACCTGGCCCACGGAGGCACCCCTTCGGCGATTGTCGAAGACGTGGTGGTGGCCCCCGAGCGCCAGGGACAAGGCGTGGGTCGCGTGATGATGACGCATGCCATGGACGTGGCGCGCCAGGCGGGCTGCTACAAGCTGGCGCTGTCCTCCAACGCCAAGCGCCAGGACGCGCACGCTTTCTATGAATCGCTGGGTTTCAGCCGCCACGGCTACAGCTTCGCCATCGAGGTTTGACATGAATGCTCCGGATTCCACCCTGCCGCTTCTGCGCGTTCGCGGCGTGAGCAAACGCTACGGCGACCACGTGGCCGTGCACCAGGCGTCCTTCGATCTGTGGCCCGGTGAGGTACTGGCCGTGGTGGGCGAGTCGGGCTCGGGCAAGAGCACGCTGCTCGATGCCATGGCTGCGCGCGCCAGCGTGGACGCGGGAACTGTCGAATTCCTCGGAAGGGACGGTCACTTTCACGACGTTCACGCCCTGAGTCAGGCACAGCGGCGCCTGCTGGCCCGCACTGACTGGGGCTTCGTCCACCAGCATCCCGCTGATGGGCTGCGCATGGATGTTTCCGCCGGCGCCAATGTGGGCGAACGGCTGATGGGCCTGGGCGAGCGCCACTACGGGCGCTTGCGCAGCGCCGCCGAGGCATGGCTGGGCCGTGTGGAAATCGACGCCATCCGCATCGACGACACCCCCCGGACTTTTTCCGGCGGCATGCGTCAGCGGCTGCAGATTGCACGCAACCTGGTCACGCAGCCTCGTCTGGTGTTCATGGACGAGCCCACCTCGGGGCTGGACGTTTCCGTCCAGGCGCGCCTGCTGGATCTGCTGCGGCAGCTCACCCGTCAGATGGCGCTGGCCGTGGTCATCGTCACCCACGACCTGGCGGTGGCCCGCCTGCTGGCGCACCGCATGATCGTGATGCAGCGAGGCCACGTCGTCGAATCGGGCCTCACCGACCAAGTGCTCGACGACCCCCAGCATCCCTACACCCAACTGCTCGTTTCCTCGGTACTTCAGCCATGAACACACCTCTCCTGTGCATGCGGGGCGTCTCCAAGCGCTTCACCCTGCACCATCAGAACGGCGCCGAACTGCAGGTGCTCCGCGGCGTGGACCTCGAAGTTCGTGCCGGCGAGTGCCTGGTGCTCGACGGTCCCTCGGGCATGGGAAAAAGCACACTGCTCAAGCTCGTCCATGCCAATTACCGCGCCAGCGCCGGTGTCATCCATGTTCGCCCGCCCGGTGGGCCGGCGCTCGAGGTCACCCAGGCGACGCCACGCGAGCTGGTGCGCATGCGGCGCGATACCGTGGGCTACGTCAGCCAGTTCCTGCGCGTCATTCCCCGCGTCCCGGCCGTCGACGTGGTGGCCGAACCGCTGGTCGAAGACGCGGCGGACCCGCCGCAGGCGCTGGAATCCGCGCGCGAGCAGGCCCGCGACTGGCTGGCCCGGCTGCGCATTCCGCAGCGGTTGTGGCACCTGCCGCCCGCGACGTTCTCAGGCGGCGAGCAGCAACGCGTCAACATCGCCCGCGCCATGATCAAGCCGCGACCGGTGCTGCTGCTCGATGAACCCACCGCCTCGCTCGACCCAGTCAATTCCCAGACGGTCATTGAACTCATCCGCGAAGCCATGAGCCGCGGCGCGGCCCTGATGGGCATCTTCCACGACCCGGAAATGAGCGCGGCCGTGGCCACCCGCCGCATCGACATGGCGCGTTTCAGGAGCCCGGCATGAACGCGGCCGTCTTCCACAACGCGCGGCTGGTCCTGCCCGATGAAGTCGTGCGCGGCAGCGTCGCCGTCCGCGGCGGCCGCATCCAGGCGATCGACAGCGGCCCCCACACCGGCGTCGGCCACGATTTCGACGGGGACTATCTTCTCCCCGGACTGGTCGAAATCCACACCGACAATTTCGAACGGCACCTCATGCCGCGGCCCAAAGTGCAGTGGGCCGAAATGCCCGCGCTGCTGGCCCATGACGCGGAAGTCGCGGCCGCCGGCATCACCACGGTATTCGACGCGCTCGGCGTGGGCGACGCCGATCCGGACAGCCTGCGCGGCAGCACCTGGCACACGGTGATCGACACCCTCGACGCCTGTGCCCGGCAGGACCTGTTGCGCGCCGACCACCACCTGCACGTGCGCTGCGAGCTGCCCGCACCCAACACCATTGATCTCTTCGAGCCATTCCGCGGGCATACGCGGCTTTCGCTCATCTCGCTGATGGACCACACCCCCGGTCAGCGCCAGTGGGAAAACATCGAGCAGGCGAGGATCTACTACACCGGCAAGAAGGGCTGGAGCCAGGACAAGTTCGAGCGCCAGGTGGCACATGCCGAGCAGCTGCAGGCGCGGTTCGCCACACCCCACCGCGCCTATTTCGTGGACTACTGCCGCCAGCACGGCATCGCGCTGGCCAGCCACGACGACACCACCGAGGCGCATGTGATGCAGGCACATGCCGAAGGCGCCCGCATTTCCGAATTCCCGACCACGGTCAAGGCCGCGCGCGCCGCGCACGGCCACGGCCTGCTGACGGTGATGGGCGGACCCAACGTGATACGGGGCGGCTCGCATTCGGGCAACATCGCCGCCGCCGAACTGGCCCGCCTGGGCCTGCTCGACATCCTCTCCTCCGACTATGTTCCCGGCAGCCTGCTCAGCGCCGCCGTGCGCCTGGCCGACGACGGGCTCCACAGCCTGCCGGAAGCCGTCGGCCTGGTCACCCGCAACCCCGCGCTGGCCTGCGGACTGACGGACCGTGGGCAAATCGCCATCGGCCAGCGCGGCGACCTGGTCCAGGTGCGGCTGGTCGACCAGCCCGGCAGTGCCCGCCAGGCTGTCGTGCGCGCGGTGTGGCGCGAGGGGCGGCGCGTGCTGTGACCCCCTGGGCCCTGACACGCAATCTTCCCCAAGCCGTCAAGGCGTTGTCACATGCCCTGCCCACACTCGCTTGTCTAGACATCTCGGAAGGAACACCGTGTCATGGCACTCCGCATACAAGGCCTCAACAAGCATTTCAGCAACGGCAGGCACGCCCTGCGTGACATCACCCTGGACATCCGGCCAGGCGAAATGGTGGCGCTGATCGGTGCCTCCGGCTCCGGCAAGTCCACCTTGTTGCGGCACATCGCCGGCTTGATGACGGCCGATGCCGGCCCGGATTCCTTCATCGAGGTCAACGGCCGGTGCGTGCAGCGCGATGGCCGCCTCCAACGCGAGGTGCGCGACATCCGCGCCCAGATCGGCTTCGTGTTCCAGCAGTTCAACCTGGTGGACCGGCTGCCTGTCCTGGTCAACGTGCTGGTGGGGCGGCTTCACCGCATGCCATGGTGGCGCAGCTGGGTCCGCTGGTTCAACGCCCACGAGCGCGCCCTGGCGCTCGAGGCCCTGGCACGCGTCGACATCCTCGACTGCCATGCGCAGCGCGCCTCCACCCTGTCCGGCGGGCAGCAGCAACGGGCGGCGATCGCACGTACCCTGGTGCAGGGCGCCAAAGTGGTGCTGGCCGACGAGCCCATCGCCTCACTCGATCCCGAATCCTCGCGCAAGGTCATGGAAATCCTCGCGCGCATCAACCGCGAGGACGGCTCGACCGTCGTGGTGTCCCTGCATCAGGTGGACATGGCGATGCGCTACTGCCCGCGCGTGATCGCGCTGCATCAGGGCAGGGTGGTCTACGACGGCCCATCCGCCCGGCTCACGCCCCCGCTGCTGCGCTCCCTGTATGGCATGCAGGCAGACGAATTGCTCGACAGCGGCACGCCCGCGCCCTCCGTCCCCAGCCCCGCGTCGGCGCCTGTCGTCGTGTGGCCCGCTCCGCTGGCGCAGGCGGCCTGAACGCCCTGCGCCGTCCCCTCCAACCTCCCTCCGGAACTCCTCCCATGATCAAGAAAACCCTGGCCGCCATGGCCCTTGGCCTGACCTTCACCTGCGCCCTGGCGCAAGACATCAACTTCGGCATCATCTCGACCGAGTCCTCGCAGAACCTCAAGTCCGACTGGCAGCCTCTGCTCGACGACATGGCCAAACAGACCGGGATGACGGTCCATGCCTTCTTTGCGCCCGACTACGCGGGCATCATCGAAGGCATGCGCTTCAACAAGGTGCAGGTGGCCTGGTTCGGCAACAAGTCGGCCATGGAGGCCGTGGACCGCGCCAACGGCGAAATCTTCGCGCAGATGGTCAACGCCGACGGCACCGAAGGCTACTACTCCCACCTCATCGTCCACAAGGACAGCCCGATCAAGTCCCTGGACGACGTGCTCAGGAACGGCAAGTCGCTGAGCTTCGGCAATGGCGACCCCAACTCGACCTCGGGTTTCCTCGTGCCGGGCTTCTATGTCTTCGCCAAGAACAAGATCGATCCCAAGACGCATTTCAAGATCGTGCGCAATGCCAACCACGAAACCAATGCCCTGGCCGTGGCCAACAAACAGATCGACGTGGCCACGAACAACAGCGAAAACATGGCCAAGATCGAGGAACGGCAGCCCGAGAAATTCAAGGACATCCGCGTGATCTGGACTTCGCCGCTCATTCCGCTCGACCCGCTGGTGATCAACAAGCAGTTGCCACAAGGCGCGCAGGCCAAGATCCGGGATTTCTTCTACAACTACGCGAAAACGGATGCCCGCGAGAAAGCCATCGTGATGAAGATCTCCAAGTTGGCGGGGTTCAAGCCGTCGACCAACGCCCAGCTCAAGCCCATCCGTGAGCTCGCCCTTTTCGGCAAGCGCAACAAAATCGAGGCCGACACCACCCTGTCGGCCGCGGAAAAGCAGGCCCAGCTGGGGCAGATCGACCAGCAGCTGGCCGCCCTGAAGTAATCGGCTGCATCCATGAGCGCGCCGGGTCCCGCCCTGATCGGCACCTTGCCTGTGGGCATGCCAACCTCGCCTTCCCCCCAAGCCACCGCCACGTCGGCCCTGCTGGCCAGGGCCGCCGCCTCCCGGCGCGGTCTCGGCAGGCCGTTCGCGTGGGTCGCGGTGCTGCTGATTCTCGTGGCGTCCTGGAAGGGCGCGGACATGCGCCCGATGGAACTGCTGCGCGACTCGGGCAACATGGCCCGCTACGCCGCCGAGTTCTTCCCGCCCAACTTCGCCCAGTGGCGCCTGTACGTGGAGGAGATGCTCGTCACGCTGCAGATCGCCATCTGGGGCACCGCGCTGGCCGTGCTCACGGCGATTCCGATGGCGCTGCTCGCCTCGTCCAACATCGTGCCCTGGTGGGTGTACCAGCCGATACGCCGTGTCCTGGACGCCTTCCGCGCCATCAACGAAATGGTGTTCGCCATGCTGTTCGTGGTGGCCGTGGGCCTGGGGCCCTTCGCGGGCGTGCTGGCCTTGTGGATCCACACCGCCGGCACCCTGGCCAAGCTGTTTTCCGAGGCCGTCGAAGCCATTGACCCGCAGCCTGTGGAGGGCATTCGCGCCACTGGCGCCTCGGCCTTGCACGAGATCGTCTACGGCGTCATCCCCCAGGTGTTGCCGCTGTGGATCTCTTTCACCCTGTATCGCTTCGAGGCGAACGTCCGCTCCGCCTCCGTGGTGGGCATGGTGGGCGCGGGCGGCATCGGTGTGGTGCTGTGGGAAATCATCCGTGGCTTCCAATATGCCGAGACCGCTGCCGTGATGCTCATCATCATCCTGACCGTCAGCGCCATCGACCTGATTTCGGCCCGCATCCGCAAACTCATGATCTGAACCGCCATGCCCCTCGCCCTGGACGATCTCACCACCCTGCTGGCACAACCGGGGGCCCGGCAATATGGCAATGAAGCCGTCAGCCAGCTCGAACACGCGCTGCAGTGCGCGCAGCTGGCCGGCGAGGCCGGTGAAACACCGCAGACCATCGTCGCCTGTCTGCTGCACGACCTGGGGCATCTCCTGGCCGCCGAACGCGACTCGCGGCCCGAACACGACACCCGCACCGACGATCTCCACCAATACATGGCGCTGCCTTTTCTGCGTGGCACTTTCGGGGACGCGGTGCTCCAGCCCATCCGCCTGCACGTGGACGCGAAACGCTACCTGTGCCGGCACGAGACTGGCTATTGGGAAGCACTGTCCCCGGCGTCTAAGCACAGCCTGGAACAGCAGGGCGGCATCTTCGATGACACCGGGGCACAGGCATTTCTGGCCCAGCCCTTCGCGGCCGAGGCGATCCGCCTGCGCCGCTACGATGACCTGGCCAAGGTACCAGGCAAGCGCGTCCCGGAGCTTTCGCATTACCTGCCCCTGCTGCGGCAGGCGGCCAGGGGCTGAGCCGGCCACGGCCCGGGGTGAAAAGCTACACTGGCGGCCCATGATGCCTCGGTCCGGCGCGACGCCGGGCGGCAGGCAGGTTCTCCATTTTTCACCCGAATCCCCATGCAGCACACCCCACCGGCCTGCCCACAATGCGGCCTTGAAAACACCTACCCCGATGGCGACAAGCTGATCTGCCCGGACTGTGGCTTTGAATGGTCCACGGACGAGGCCAACGCCGATGACGAAGGCGGCGCGTCCGACGGCGTGGTGCGTGATGCCAACGGCAATCCGCTGGCCGATGGCGACGCCGTGATTCTGGTCAAGGATCTCAAGGTCAAGGGGGCTTCGGGCGTGCTCAAGAAGGGCACGAAGATCAAGAGCATCCGCCTGGTCGATGGCGCCGATGGTCACAACGTGGACTGCAAGACCGATCTTGGCAGCCTGCTGCTGAAGTCCGAATTCCTGAAAAAAGCCTGACGGCCAGCGGGCTCGCGTGTCCCGCGCCATTCGGGATTCGCCGAATGACGGCACGCGTGACTCCGCCCATAATCCTCCGTCGTTTCTCAACCCTTGCCTTCGAGATTCTTCACCATGAAAACCAAAGCTGCTGTCGCCTGGAAATCCGGTGCCCCCCTGACCATTGAAACCGTGGACCTCGAAGGTCCGAGGTTCGGCGAAGTGCTGGTCGAAATCAAGGCCACGGGCATCTGCCACACCGACTACTACACGCTCTCGGGCGCCGATCCGGAAGGCATCTTCCCGGCGATCCTGGGCCACGAAGGCGCGGGCATCGTGGTGGACGTAGGCCCGGGCGTGACCACCCTGCAAAAGGGCGACCACGTGATTCCGCTATACACGCCCGAATGCCGCCAGTGCAAGTTCTGCCTCTCGCGCAAGACCAACCTGTGCCAGCTCATCCGCGGCACCCAGGGCAAGGGCCTGATGCCCGACGGCAGCAGCCGCTTCAGCCTGGACGGCAAGCCCATCTTCCACTACATGGGCACCAGCACCTTCAGCAACTACACCGTGGCCCCGGAAATCTCACTGGCCAAGATCCGCAAGGACGCCCCGTTCGACAAGGTCTGCTACATCGGCTGCGGCGTGACCACCGGCATCGGCGCCGTGCTGTTCACGGCCAAGGTCGAGGCTGGCGCCAACGTGGTGGTGTTCGGCCTGGGCGGCATCGGCCTGAACGTGATCCAGGGCGCCAGGATGGTGGGCGCCGACAAGATCATCGGCGTGGACATCAATCCGGCACGCCAGGCCATGGCACGCAAGTTCGGCATGACGCACTTCATCAACCCCAAGGAAGTCGAGAACGTGGTGGACGCCATCGTGCAACTCACCGACGGTGGCGCGGACTACAGCTTCGAATGCATCGGCAACACCCAGGTCATGCGCCAGGCGCTGGAGTGCACGCACAAGGGCTGGGGGCGCAGCATCATCATCGGCGTGGCCGAGGCCGGCGCGGAGATCAGCACGCGCCCGTTCCAACTCGTGACCGGGCGCAAATGGGAAGGCTCGGCCTTTGGCGGCGCGCGTGGTCGCACCGACGTGCCCAAGATCGTGGACTGGTACATGGACGGCAAGATCAACATCGACGACCTGATCACCCACACCATGCCGCTGGAGGACATCAACAAGGGCTTCGACCTGATGAAGCGCGGCGAGTCCATTCGCGGCGTGGTGTTGTACTGAATCGAATCGGTGCGCGAACGTTTCGCGTGGACAGTGAGCCTGACACAAGGCAAGGAGACAAACATGAGTACATCCGCATTGCACCCGGCCATCGACCAAGCCAACAAGCCGGGCGCGCCCGGGTTTGCGGGCGGCACGCTCAAGTGCCACTGCGCCCATGACGCCGTCGAGGTTCGGGTGGATGCGCAAGTGGCGCACAACCACGCCTGCGGCTGCACCAAGTGCTGGAAACCGGCCAAGGCCATCTTCTCGGTGGTGGGCGTGGTCGCGCGCGACAAGGTGCACGTCACCGCGCACCCGGAGAAGCTGCACATCGTGGACCCGGCCGCCACCATTCAGCGCCATGCCTGCAAGGAGTGCGGCGTGCACATGTTCGGCCGCATCGAGAACAAGGCCCATCCCTTCTATGGTCTGGACTTCATTCACACCGAGCTGTCGCAAGACAGCGGCTGGGCCGGCCCGGAGTTTGCCGCCTTCGTGTCTTCCGTCATCGAGAGTGGTACGCCGCCCGAGCAGATGGGCGCCATCCGCAAGGAACTGCGCGACGCCGGGCTGGAGCCCTACGACTGCCTGTCTCCCGCGCTGATGGATGCCATTTCCACGCACGTGGCCAAGTCCAGGTAAGACCGCGGCAGTCAGCCCCTTGCGGGGGGCCACACCAGCGGCCCGGCAGAGCCGGTTCCGCGGTGTTCCTGAAACATATGCCTTGCTCCAAATCCTGTTCTCGCCATGACCCATCCCACCCCTCTACAGGTCTTGTCCGAACACGGCTGCTTCGGCGGCGTGCAGCGCTTTTACCAGCATGCCTCGCGGGAAATCGGGCTGCCCATGCGGTTTTCGGTGTATCTGCCCCCGCAGGCCGCGCACGGCAAGGTGCCCGCCCTGGTGTATCTGGCGGGGCTGACCTGCACGGAAGAGACCTTCATGATCAAGGCCGGCGCGCAACGCCTGGCCTCGGCCCTGGGTCTGGCCCTGATCGCGCCGGACACCAGCCCGCGCGGCGCGGGCGTGCCCGGTGAGGCGGACAACTGGGATTTCGGCGTGGGTGCCGGGTTCTACCTGGACGCCACGCAAGCGCCGTGGTCCACGCACTACCGCATGGAGAGCTACCTCACGGCCGAACTGATTCCGCAACTGGTCCAGGAACTGCCCGTGGACGGTGAACGCCTGGGGATCTTCGGGCACTCCATGGGGGGCCACGGCGCGTTGACCCTGGCGCTGCGGCACCCGGGGCTGTTCAAGTCGCTCTCGGCCTTCGCCCCGATCTGCGCGCCCACGTTGTGCCCCTGGGGAGACAAGGCGTTCAGCGGTTATCTCGGAGACGACCGATCGTCGTGGGCCGCGCACGATGCCAGCGCCCTCATGAGCCAGCGCAGCGCCGCACCCTTTCCGTCGGGCATCCTGATCGACCAGGGCCTGGCGGACAAGTTCCTGCCGACCCAGTTGTCCCCGGAGCGCTTCGAGGCCGCGTGCGCCCAGGCCGGTCAGCCCCTGACCCTGCGCCGCCACGCCGGCTACGACCACGGCTACTACTTCATCGCCAGCTTCATCGACGATCACCTCGCCCACCACGCGCGGACGCTGCGGGCCTGAGCCATCGGCCGCGCGGGCCGCCGGCGGACAGATATTCAATAAAAATGGCCTGTATCCAGCGTGGAATGGTCATTGTGTGCTATCAAAATAGATATTCCCGGCCCGCCGCCGTATCATGCGGCATTGTTCACAGCCCCTGGAGGTGACCATGGAAATTCTGCTGGTCGGTCTGGCCCTGTTCCTGGGATCGCATTCGGTCCGCATCGTGGCCGAAGGTTGGCGCGCGCGCACCCTGGCCCGCCTGGGTGAAAACCGCTGGAAAGCCCTGTATTCGCTGGTGTCGGTCGCCGGACTGGCGCTGATCGTCTGGGGCTACGGCCTGGCGCGGCAGGCGCCCGTGGTCCTGTGGCACCCACCCGTGGCCACACGCCACCTGGCGTCGCTGCTGACGCTGCTGGCGTTCGTGCTGATGACGGCGGCCTACGTGCCACGCAACGGCCTGCGCGCGCGTCTGCACCACCCCATGCTGCTGGGCACGAAAGTCTGGGCCCTGGCGCATCTGCTGGCCAACGGCAACCTCGCGGACGCCGCGCTGTTCGGCGCCTTCCTGCTGTGGGCCGTGCTGTGCTTTCGCGCGGCACGGGCGCGCGACCGCGCCGGCCAGGTCGCCTACCCCGCCGGCACGCTGGCCGCGACGGGGCTGACCGTCGGCATCGGCGTGGTGGCCTGGGCGGTGTTCGCGCTGTGGCTGCACGCGCCGCTGATCGGCGTGCGGCCGTTCGGCGCCTGAAGCCCGCCCTTGGCCCGGTGAGGGTCAGCCCGCCCGTTTCGCGGGCGCCTTTCGGGCCACCGCCGGTTGCTTCGCGGCCACCGCTTTCTTGGCCGCCTGCCCTGAACCTGCCCTGGCGGTGGGGGTCTTGGCGGCGGCCCCGCGCTTTCCGGCCGGGGCGGGCCTGGACGCCGAAGTCCGCGGCTTGCCCGCCGGCTTGGCGCCGGCAGGGCGGGCCAGGGCGGCACGCGCGATCAGTGCCCGCTCGCGCACGCGCTCGATGTCCTCGTCGCTGAACGGGCCGTTGACGCCCGAAATCGCCGCCAGCTTCATGCCGTGCTTGAGGCCAAGTTTGTAGATCTCGCGCACCTTCTCCCACTGGATGGCGCGGCCCACCGTGAAACTCTCGAAACGGCCCTCGAGCGCCAGCACCACGGTCTCGGCCACGCAGGCGTAGGCCACGTTCTTGGGCAGGCCGATGTTCTTCATCCGCACGTCGCCGGGCAATTCGATTTCGCCGGACTCGATGACCAGCACATCGGGCCGCCTGGCCACCTCCTCGGGCGGCAGGTCGAGCGGGCGCGCGACGTCGGTGATCACGCAGCCGGGCTTGACCTTCATGATGTCCAGCACCTTCTTGCCCGCGCCCGAGGTGGCGGTGACGATCATGTCCATGTCCGCGATGTCGTGGTCGGCGTGCGCCGAGAGGAAGAGCTTCGCGTCGGGCGTTTCGGTCAGGATGGATTCCTTGAGCGCCAGCAGCTTGGCCGCCTCGGGCGACACCATGTAGACCTCCTCGGCCACCTTGGCCAGCAGCCGCGCGCAGACCGAGCCGATGGCGCCAGTGGCGCCCACGACCATGGCCTTGAAGCGCACCTTGCCCCGGCCAGCGGGCGCGGGCAGCAGCCGCAGGCGCAGCATCGCGTCGTGCGCGGCCCACAGCGCGCCCGAGGCGCTGTAGCTGTTGCCGGTGGTGATGGGCAGGATCGAACGCCGCGCCACGGTGGCCCCCGCGTCGCCCACCACCTTGGTGAAGGCGCCCAGCCCCATGATCTGGGCCCCCAGGCGCCGCGCCATGGCGGCGGCGTCGAGCAGCCGGCGGTACGTGAACTCGGGTGGCCGCGACATGATTTCCCTGGGCGTGCCGCCGACCGAGATCAGCCAGCCTTCGGCCTCCACGCCGGTGGGCGATTTGATGCCGGTGACACGGGAATAGACGAAGGGCGGCGCGTAGGCCATGATCTTTTCCACCGAGTTCAGGAACATGGGCGGCGACACTTGCGACAGCAGTTCGACCGGCTTGACCTTCTTGAAATACTCCTGCGACAGCGGGTGGATCACGAAGGCGAAGCGGTTGACCCGCTTGAAGCCGTTGGGGTAGAGGATGCGCGGCTGCAGGCCCTGGCCCTCGATGATGCCGAGGTAGTCGTCTTCCTGGATCTCCTCGGGCGATTTCCCGGTGGCCGCCAGGATCATCGCGTCCAGCAGGCCGGGGCCGAGCACGTGGCCGTCGACCGTGGGCGTGCCGTCGATCACCATGTGCACGCCCTTGTCGCGGAAAACCGCCAGCCGCTCTTCGCTGACCGTGGAGGTGACGAGGGTCTTGCCCGCCAGGTCCTCGATGCCGAAATCGTCGAGCTCGTGCACCGGCGCCACCACCACGGTGGCTTTCTGCATCGCCTTGCGCAGCACGAAGCGCGTCCACTCCCGCATCGGGCCGGCCGCCAGCAGCGCCGGCGGCGTCCAGCTGCTCACGTAGTGCGCACCGCTGGCGTAGCGCTGCAGGCCGTCGAGCGAGGTCAGCATCTTGGGCACGCCCAGCTGCTGCAGCGCGTCGGCGAACTGCAGGTTGTCGCTGTATTCGGCCAGGGCCATGGCCAGCTTGTAGTTCGACATGCCGGAGAAAAACAGCACCCGGGCGTTGTTGAAGTAGCTGCCCAGCTGTTGCTGGGCGTGGCGCACCGCCCATTCCTGGAAGATGTCGGACAGGTGCGCGCCGGTGCTGGCCGGGACGCGAGTCACCAGCGCCTTGAGCGTGGCGCTGTCCTTCTCGACGATCGGCGTGGCGCCGACCTTGTAGCTGTCCTTGACCACGCCCAGGCCGATCGCGTCGGCCCGTTTGTCCCACTGCCGCGCCAGCTTGCCGGCGCGGGCCATGCTGCCATCGGTGCCCAGGCGCCGCACCTGCATCGCCTCGCCCAGAAAGGTGGTGGTGAAGGAGAAGTCCTGGCGGCTGGCGCCCAGGCTGATGCCGATGACGTGTTTCATGGAAAGGGACTTTCTGGAGTCGGGGGTCTAAAACAATTGTTCCACGGGATTCATCATGGCACCCCTTGTTGGCGCAAATGACAATCCAATAAATTTCCAGGAGTTTCCGATGCTTTCCGATTTCCTGACCGACATGGCCCGTTCCGTGGGCCTGTCGTCCATCAAGCGCGCCGCCGGCGTGGTCACGCGGCGGCTGCCCATTCCGCAGCCGGCCATGATGGTGGGCCCCGGCGCCAGCGCGCGCCTGGGCCGGGCCATCGGCGATTTCGGTCACCACAAGATCCTGGTGGTCACCGACACCGTGGTGTCCCGGCTCGGCCTGATGGCGCCCATGCTGGCGGCGCTCGAGGCGGGCGGCACGGCGTTCGTGGTGTTCGACGAGATCACGCCCGACGCGCCGATGCCGCTGATCGAAAAGGGCATCGCGCTGTTCACCTCGGAAGGCTGCGACGCGATCGTCGCCTTCGGCGGCGGCTCGGCCATGGACGCGGCCAAGGCCATCGGCCTGTCGGCGGCGAACCACAAGCACCCGCGCCAGCTCGTGGGCTATTTCCGCGGGCTGCGCGGCCCGGCCCCGATCTATGCCGTGCCGACGACGGCGGGCACGGGCTCGGAAGTCACGGTGGCGGCCGTGGTGTCGGATCCGGAGGACCACCACAAACTGGTGATCGCGGACACCCGCATCGTGCCGCGGATGGCCGCCCTCGACCCGGAACTGATGGTGGGGCTGCCCCCGGCCATCACCGCCGCCACCGGCATGGACGCGCTCACGCACGCCGTGGAAGCCTTCATCGGCCACTGGGGCACGGTCGAAACCGATCGCATGGCGCTGTCGGCCGTGGGCATGATCTACGACAACCTGCCGCGGGCCTTCGACCACGGCGACGACCTGGCCGCGCGCGAGAAGATGGCCCTGGCCTCCACCTACGCCGGCCTGGCGTTCACGCGCGCCAACGTGGGCTACGTGCACGCCATCGCGCACCAGTTCGGCGGGCTCTACCACACGCCCCACGGCCTGGCCAACGCCATCGTGCTGCCCCACGT
>JAEWVY010000134.1 GCA_023396625.1 Pseudomonadota bacterium
ACGGGCTCACGTACTTCGTGCCATCGGCGTAGGTGACGTCGTATTTGACGTCGATCTCGCGCCGGGTCGTGCCATCGGCGTTCGTGATGGAGCGATCGGCCAGAACCGTCACGTTGGAGCGCGTGGAGCCGACGTCGAACTGTCTGGCGGCCAGAAAACGCTTCGGGTCGGCGGTGAACTCCGCCGCCAGCTGGGCGGTGCTTCGGCCGTCTTCCAGAAAGCATCCGTCATGGAGTGCGAAGGCGGTGGCCGCGGACGCGGGGGGCGTGGCCAGCAAGGCGTCGTACTTCGCCAAAAACGCCGTGGCGGCGTCCAGTGCAGGTTCGGTGGACGGCGCGACGCTGACCGGAGGCGGGGTTGGCGTGGGTGTGGGTGCGGGTGTTGGAGCGGGTGCGGGCTCCGTGGGTGCGGCGTCGCCGCCTCCGCCGCAGGCTGCGAGAAGCGCCGCCATGGCCATGGCAGAGATCTTCAGGGTGAGTGTTGTCGCGGGGCGGATGCCAAGCGGGTCGGGCTTGGCGCGGGGGCCGCCGGCAGACGCTGCGGCAGAAGGCTTGAACCGAATGTGCATGGTGAGTCTCCAGAGAGGGTTACGAATTGCAACCGGAGACTTCACGATAGGGGCGCGGCCGGTCCGCCGCATCCCTCGTTTGGGGGGGGGCCATCAACCATTGGGTTGATGCGAGTCAACTTATGGCCATCTGCTTTTCAGCTATTTGAGTCCATGCCAATGGCGAGGCCTGCGCCCCTGGCGCCGTGGTTTAACGCCTGGACGAGACCACGATGCCTCCCACGATCAGCGCGAACGCGGCCGCGTGGTACAGGCGAGGCACCTCGCCCAGAAAGGCCGCGGAAAGCAGGGCTGCGAACAACGGCGTAAGGTTGGAGAAAAAGCCCGCCAGTGCCGGGCCGGCGCGTTCGATGCCCAGGCCCCAGCAACGGTAGGCCAGCACGGCCGGACCGACGGCCACGTAGGCCAGCGCGGCCATCAGCGGCCATCCCCAGGCGATGTGGGCGTCGCCCAGCGTCCATTCGCCCGCGGCGAACAGCGCCGACCAGCCCAGGCCATAGACGACCTGGGCCAGCAGGAAGGCGGCCCAGTCGCCGCGCAAAGCAGGGGGCTCGTCCCGGCGCGACAGCAGCCAGCTGTACCACGCCCAGGACAGCGTGGCCAGCAGCATGAACAGGTCGCCCGTCACCAGCCGCAGCGCCAGCAGCAGGGACCATTCCCCACGCGAGAGCACGATCAGCACCCCCGCCATGGACAGCAGCGCGCCGAGCAGTTGGGCACGCGAGACGCGGGCCCCGAAAAACAGCGTCCCGATGGCCAGTGTCCACAGGGGCATGCTCGAGGCCACCAGCGTCACGTTCAACGGCGTGGACGTGTGCAGCGCCAGGTATTGCAGGGCGTTGTAGCAGCCGACACCGAGCAGCCCGAGCAGTGCGAAGCGCCGCCAGTGGCGCAGCAATCCGCTGCCCGGACGCAGGACCCCGTACGCCAGCGGCAGCAAGATGAAGAAGGCCAGGACCCAGCGCAGCAGGTTCAGCGTGATCGGGGGAATCAGGGGGTACACCAGGCGGCCGACCACCGCGTTGCCGGCCCACAGCAGCGGCGGCAGGGTCAGCAGCATGGCGGTTCGCGCATCGAGTCTTGAGGTCATGCGCGCCACTGTAGCGGCTTGGCGCCTGCGGCGCCGGCGCAAACGTGGCACCATGCGGTCCCGGGCATTTTCTTCGCCCCATTTTTTCCAATTTTCAGGAGATTCGACCATGAGCTTTGCGATCCAGATCGACCAGCCCGGAGGGCCGGAGCAGCTCAAGCTGGTGGACGTGGAGGTCGGGGAGCCGGGCCCGGGGGAAATCCGCATCCGCCACAAAGCCATCGGTCTCAATTACATCGACGTGTACCAGCGCTCCGGCCTGTACCCCTTCCCGATGCCGCTGCGACTGGGCATGGAGGCTTCGGGCGTCGTGGAGGCCGTGGGCGAAGGGGTCACGCATCTGGCGCCGGGCGACCGCGCCGCCTATGCCAGCCAGCCGCCGGGCAGCTACAGCGAGGTGCGCGTGATGCCCGCGCGCTGTGTCTGCCGTCTGCCCGAGGCCATCGGCTTCGAGACGGGGGCGGCCATGATGCTCAAGGGGCTCACCGCGCAGTACCTGCTGAAAAAGACCCTGCCAGTGGAGGGGCTGCATCACGGGGACCACGTCCTGTTCCATGCCGCCGCCGGCGGCGTGGGGCTCATCGCCTGCCAGTGGGCAAAGGCGCTGGGGCTGCAGCTGATTGCCACGGCGGGGACTGACGCGAAGTGTGCGCTGGCCCTGGCCAATGGCGCCGCCCATGCCATCAATTACCGGACCGAGAACTTCGTCACCCGGGTCAGGGAGATCACCGGAGGCAAGGGCGTGAAGGTGGTCTACGACTCGGTGGGCAAGGACACTTGGGAGGGCTCGCTCGACTGCCTGCGCCCGTTCGGCCTGATGGCCAGCTTCGGCAATGCCTCGGGGCCGGTGCCGCCGTTTGCGCCGGGCATTCTGGGCAACAAGGGGTCGCTCTACGTGACGCGGCAAACCCTGTTCACCCACATCGCCACGCGCGAGAGCGTCCAGGCCATGGCCGACGACCTGTTCGCCGTGGTGCTGAGCGGGCAGGTGAAAATCCACATCGAGCAGCGCTTTGCGCTCGCCGATGTGGCGCAGGCGCATCGCGCGCTCGAGGCGCGGCAGACCACGGGCTGCACCATTCTGACGCTGTAGGGCCTGATCGCACTCAAGAAGTGAGTGCGAAAGGCCCCAGGCGTCGGCGTCAGGTGGTGCTGGCGCCCGGGCTGCGCAGGCGGCTCGGTGCCAGCGCCCCGGCGGATTCCAGGATGGGGTAGGCCACCGAACACAGCAGCGAATTGATGCGCTTGAGTTCGGAGATCAGGTCAATGTGCAGCGAGCTCGTCTCGATGCTCTGTACCGTGTTGTCCGACAGGCGCGCGAGGTGCGTGGCCGAGTAGGTCCGCTCCAGATCGCGGAACCGCGCCTTTTCCTGGAGCAGCGTCTGCGCGTCGCGCACATTCCCGTTGAGAAAGACGCTCATCGCCAGGCGGAGGTTGTCCACCAGGTGGGTGTGCAGTTCGGTGATTTCTTCCATGCCGGCCTCGGAGAACTGGCGTCCCTTCTTGATCTTCTTGTCCTCGATGTCGATGAGCACGCGCTCGATGATGTCGCCGATCTGCTCCATGTTGATGGTGAAGCCGATGATGTCCGCCCAGCGCTGGCCTTCGCGCTCGTCCAAGGCTTCGCGAGAGATCTTGGTCATGTAGTACTTGATGGCCGAGTAGAGCTCGTCGACCTGGTCGTCGAGCCGGCGCAGGTCCTCGGCCAGCTTCAGGTCATCGTTGCGGATCACGGTGTGCAGGCCCAGCAGCATGGACTCCACCACGTCCGCCTGGTGCAGGGCCTCGCGCGCGGCGCATGAAATGGCCAGCGAGGGGGTGGCCAGGGCCGACGGATCCAGGTGGTGGGGGCGGGCGCCGGCGGTGGCCGAGCCGTCGGCGGCGGGCAGCAGGTGCTGCACGACGCGAGCCACCTTGCCCGTCAGGGCGATGCAGACGATGCCGGCCACCAGGTTGAACGCCAGATGAAACAGCACCACCAGCGTGGCGGTGTCGCTGACGTGCGGTTGCATGTGCCGCAGCCAGAGCCCGGCAAGCGGCGCCATGATGACCGCGCCGACGATCTTGAACAGCAGATTGCCCAGGGGCACCTGCCGTGCCCGGGTGTCAGCCTGCATCGTCGTGAGCACCGCCAGCAGACCGCTGCCCAGATTGGCGCCCAGGACCAGGCCCAGGGCCACTTCCACCGGGATGCCTCCCGAGCCGGCCAGCGTGGCGGTCAGCAGCACGGTGGCCAGGCTCGAATAGGCCACCACGGCCAGCACGGCGCCGGTGAAAATCTCCAACAGCAGGTCGCTGGTGAGCGTGCCCAGCAGCGCGCGGACGGCGGGGGACTGTGTCAGCACCGTGGTGGATTCGGTGATGAGCCGCAGCGCCAGCAGCATGAGCCCCAGTCCGATCAGCACCCGGCCCACGCGACCCAGGGTCGTGTCCTTGCGGGAAATGAACAGCACCACGCCCACAAAGATGAACAGCGGCGAGAGCCAGGACAGATCCAGCGAGAACACCACGGCCATGACGCTGGTCCCGATGTCGGCGCCGAGCATCACGGCCAGCGCGGCGGCCAGCGGGACCAGGCCCTGGCCCACGAAGGAGGAGACGATGAGCGCGGTGGCGGTGCTCGATTGCACGAGCGCGGTCACGCCGATGCCTGAGAGCACGGCCGAGACCCGTGTGCCGAGGCTGCGCGCGATCAAGCGGCGCAGGTTCGCGCCGAACACACGCAGAATGCCGGTGCGCACCAGATGGGTGCCCCAGATCAGCAGCGCCACGGCGGCCAGGAGATTGAGCAGGTGCTTCATGCAGGAAGCCGACAACTATAAACCCGCGTGGCGCCGCTGTCAGGTCCCCGGGGCGACTTCCCTTGCCCGCCCCGGGGGCAAGTTTCAGCGGGCGTGGCGCACGCGCCGCAATTCGTCAAGGATCAGCGCGGCCGCGCCAACGGAGATGGCGGCGTCCGCGATGTTGAAGGCCGGGAAGTAGCCCCCCGGGAACACCGGCGACAGCCAGCGCCAGTGGAATTGGAGGAAATCGATCACATACCCATGGAGCAGCCGGTCGACCACGTTGCCCACGGCGCCGCCAAGAATGCAGGCCATGGCGAAGGAAAACAGCCGCTGGCCGCTGTGCGAGCGGAGCATCCAGACAATGAACAGGGCTGCCCCCACGCCCAGCGCGGTGAAGAGCCAGCGCTGCCAGCCGCCCGCGGACGCCAGAAACGAAAACGCCGCCCCGGTGTTGTGCGCGCGCACGATGTTGAAGAAGCTGGTGACATAGGTGCTGTCGCCGAGTGTGTAGTAGCCAAGGATCAGCACCTTGGTGAACTGATCCGCGATCAGCAGGGCCAGGGCCAGGCCAAGCCAGGGCAGCATGCCGCTCCGGCGGCCGATGGGCGGGCGTGCCATCAGGCGACCTTCCGGTCTTCGCCGGTACCGTACAGGTTGCTGGTGCAGCGGCCGCACAGCGTGGGGTGCTGCGTGTCGTGGCCCACGTCGTCGCGGTAGTGCCAGCAGCGCTCGCATTTTGGATCTGAACTGGCTGTGACGCTGATATGCATTGCGCTACCAGCGATCAATTTGATGGTGGATGTGATGAACACGAACTTCAGGTCGTCACCCAGGCTGGCGAGCAGCGCATGGTCTTCGGGCGGGGCGGTCAGCTCCACGCAGGCCTGCAGCGATGCGCCCACCTGGCCAGCGGTGCGCACGCCTTCGATTTCCTTGTTCACCAGATCGCGGATGGCACGCAGGCGCTCCCACTTGGCGGCCAGGCCTTCGTCGCCCGAGGGCAGGGTCTGGTAGGTCTCGAGGAAGATGGACTCGGAGCCGCCGAACACCTTCCAGGCCTCCTCGGCTGTGAACGAGAGGAAGGGCGCCATCCAGCGCAGCATGGCGTGTGTGATCTGGTGCAGCGCCGTCTGTGCGCTGCGGCGCGCCAGGCTCTTGGGGGCCGTGGTGTAGAGGCGGTCCTTGAGCACATCGAGGTAGAAGCCGCCCAGATCTTCCGAGCAGTAGAGCTGCAGCTTGGCCACCACGGGGTGGAATTCATACACCTTGTAGTGCGCCAGCACTTCCTGCTGGAACTGCGCCGCGCGCGTGAGCGCGTAGCGGTCGATCTCCAGCATCTGGTCGAAGGGCACGGCGTCCTGGGCCGGGTCGAAGTCGCTCACGTTGGCCAGCAGGAAACGCAGCGTGTTGCGGATGCGGCGGTAGGCGTCCACCACGCGCGCGAGGATCTTGTCGTCGATCGCCAGGTCGCCCGAGTAGTCGGTGGCGGCGCACCACAGGCGGATGATCTCGGCGCCGAGCTTGCCGCTCACCTCCTGCGGCGAGACGGTGTTGCCCAGCGACTTGCTCATCTTCTTGCCCTGGCCGTCCACCGTGAAGCCGTGCGTGAGCAGGCCGCGGTAGGGCGCGCGGCCGAAGATGGCGCTGGCCAGCAGCAGCGAGCTGTGGAACCAGCCGCGGTGCTGGTCGTGGCCTTCGAGGTAGAGGTCGGCCTCGGGGCCGCTGTCGTGGTGCATGCCGGCGTGCGTGCCGCGCATCACGTGCCAGAAGGTGGAGCCGGAGTCGAACCACACCTCCAGGATGTCGGTGCTCTTGGTGTAGTGCGGCGCATCGTCGGCGCCCAGGATTTCCTCGGGTGTCACGCGGCTCCAGGCCTCGATGCCACCCTGCTCGACGATGGCTGCCGCCTGGTCGATGATTTCCATGGTGCGCGGGTGCAGCTCGCCCGAATCCTTGTGCAGGAAGAAGGGCAGAGGCACGCCCCAGCTGCGCTGGCGCGAGATGCACCAGTCGGGTCGCCCAGCGATCATGTCGCGCAAGCGGGCCTTGCCGTTCTCGGGGAAGAAGCTCGTCTGCTCGATGGCGGCCAGGGCCGTCTGGCGCAGCGTGCCAGGGGCCTTGTCCTGGGTGAACACGCCTTCGCCTTCGTCCATGCGCACGAACCATTGGGCGGCGGCGCGGTAGATCACGGGCGTCTTGTGGCGCCAGCAGTGGGGGTAGCTGTGCGTGATGGTGGTGGTGCCCATCAGGCGGCCGGCGGACTGCAGCGCCTCGATGATGACGGGGCAGGCCTTCCAGATGTTCATGCCGCCGAACAGGGCCAGCGATTCGTCGTAGCGGCCGTTGCCCAGCACGGGGTTGAGGATGTCGTTGTACGCCATGCCGTGCGCCACGCACGAGTTGAAGTCGTCCACGCCGTAGGCGGGCGAGGAGTGCACGATGCCCGTGCCATCGGTGGCCGTGGCGTAGTCGGCCAGGTACACGGGCGAGAGGCGCCGGTAGCCCTCGTGCACATCGTGCAGCGGGTGTTCGAACTCGATGCCCGCGAGCTTCTCGCCCTGGGCCACGGCCAGCACCTGGCCTCGCAGGCCCCAGCGCGCCATGCAGTCATCGACCAGCGTGGCGGCTAGGACGAACAGGCCGCGCTCGGTGTCCACCAGCGCGTAGGGCAGCTCGGGGTTGAGGTTGAGCGCCTGGTTGGCGGGGATGGTCCAGGCGGTGGTGGTCCAGATGACGGCGAAGGCGTCCTTCTCCAGCCGCGCTAGGCCGAAGGCGGCCGCCAGCTGGGCCGGGTTGTGCGCTTTGAAGGCCACGTCCAGCGTCTGGCTTTTCTTGTCCTGGTATTCGATCTCGAACTCGGCCAGCGAAGAGCCGCAGTCAAAGCACCAGTACACGGGCTTGAGGCCGCGGTACACGTAGCCGCGCTCCATCACGCGCTTCAAGGCGCGCAACTCGCCCGCCTCGCTGGCGTAGTTCATGGTCTTGTAGGGGTTGTCCCACTCGCCGAGCACGCCCAGGCGCTTGAAATCTTCCATCTGCTGCGCGATTTGCTCAGTGGCGAAGGCGCGGCCCTTGGCCTGCATTTCGTCACGCGGCAGGTTGCGACC
The DNA here is from genome assembly GCA_023396625.1 of Pseudomonadota bacterium. Taxonomy (GTDB): domain Bacteria; phylum Pseudomonadota; class Gammaproteobacteria; order Burkholderiales; family Burkholderiaceae_C; genus JAEWVY01. The sequence goes on from JAEWVY010000134.1 coordinate 7,552, forward strand.
ATGGAGCTTTTCGATGGCGTTCTCGATCGGCAGGCCGTGGCAGTCCCAGCCGGGCACGTAGAGCGCGTCGAAGCCTTCGAGCTGGCGTGCCTTGGTGACCATGTCCTTCAGGATCTTGTTCACCGCGTGGCCGATGTGGATCTGGCCGTTGGCGTAGGGCGGGCCGTCGTGCAGGATGAACTTGGGCGCACCGCAGCGGGCGTCGCGCAGCTTCTTGTAGATGCCTTTTTCGTCCCATTCCTTGACCCAGCCCGGCTCCCGTTTGGGCAGGTCGCCGCGCATGGGAAAGGGGGTGTCGGGCAGGTTCAGGGTCGCGCGGTAGTCAACTTTGTCGGTGCTCATGGGCGGGCTTCAGGCAAGTTCTGGACGGGGGTGGCCCGCGCTCGTGGCGGGCCTATGGAAAACGGGGGTGGGGCGTCGCGCGGGTGGGGCCACCCGCGGCCCCTTCAAATTCGCGCCGCGAACCAGGCGCGCGCGTCGTCGCAGTCTTTCGCGATGCCCTGGGTCAGGGCGTGCAGACCGTCGTACTTCAGCTCGTCGTGCAGTTTGTGCAGCAGTTCCACGCGGATGATTTTACCGTACGCCCCTTCCGGGCCCAGATGCGCGGGCCAGCGCAGGCAATGGGTTTCCAGCAGCACGCGCCCGCCGTTGACGTCGCTCGGGTCCAGCGAAGGTCGCACCCCCAGATTGGCGACTCCCGGCAGGGGCGCCGCGTCCAGCCCGTGCACATGGACCGCGAAAATGCCGCTGGCGGCCGGTTTCCAGTGCGAGAAGCGCAGGTTCAGCGTCCGAAAGCCCTGGCCATCGCCGGCATCGCCGAGCGTGCGTCCCAGCTTGCGGCCATGGACCACGTGGCCGCTGATGCTGTAGGGACGGCCCAGCAGGCGGGCCACGTCGGTCATGCGGCCCTCTCCCAGGGCGGCGCGCACCGCCGAGCTGGACACGCGCAGCCCGTGCACCTCGTAACTCATCATGCGGGCGACGTCGAAGCCCGCGCGCGGACCGGCGGCGTCGAGCATGGCGTAGTCACCCGCGCGGCGGGCGCCGAAGCGGAAATCGTCCCCGACGAGCACGTAGCGGGCGCCCAGTCCGCGGACCAGGACCTCGTCGATGAAGGTCTCGGCAGGCATGGCGGCCAGCCGGGCGTCGAAGGGCAGGATCACCGTCTGCCGCACGCCGCAGCGCTGCAATTCGGTGAGCTTGTCGCGCAGCGTGGCGATGCGCGCGGGCGCGATCTCGGGCTTGGCCGTGGCGGCGGCGAAGTAGTCCCGTGGGTGGGGCTCGAAGCTCAGCACGGCGCTGGGAATGCCGCGGTGGGCGGCCTCGTTGTTGAGCAGCGCCAGCATGGCCTGGTGGCCACGGTGCACGCCATCGAAGTTGCCGATGGTCAGCGCGCATTCCGCCGCAATGCCCCGATGGTGAAAGCCTCGGAAGATTTTCATTGTGTCAAATATTTTTTTGATAGCAACAACGCACCAGATGACGCTGGAAATTCAATGAAAATGTCATGAAAAGAGCGTATATTGTGACTGAGCGAGCCTGCCGGGCCACCGTGCGGGCAGACAGCCCAGGACAGCCGCGTCGCCGGGTCAGGGGCCGAGAGGGTATGGGGCAGGGCCGAATTCCTTCGGCCGTCCAGTGGTTGACTGCTGTGAAGGAGGCGTTCGTGAAGGTCTTGAAGCTGTCGGCGCAGGGATTGCCGCAATCATGGATCACGCTGGAGCAGGCGGTGATCCACTATGCCGCGGGCGAGGTGCGCTGGGAAATGGGGCGGGAGATCGCTGTGTTCCACGGCGGCCACAACGCGCGCACGGGTCGCCAGTCGATCATTGCGGTCAACAGCATCATCGGCACGCGCGGCGTCCCCAACATCAACCCCTTCGACCTGCGCCCCGGTCTGACCAACAGCAAGCTGTTCGCGCGGGATCGCAATCTCTGCGCCTACTGTGGCGACACGTTTGCCGAGAGCGAACTCACGCGCGAACACATCACCCCCTTTGCCCAGAACGGCAGGGACCACTGGATGAACGTGGTTACGGCCTGTCGGGCCTGCAACCACCGCAAGAGTCACCGCACGCCCGAGCAGGCGGGCATGCCGCTGCTCTACACACCCTACGTGCCCAGCCTGTGGGAGGACTTCATCCTGCGCAACCGCCGCATCCTGGCGGACCAGATGGAGTTCCTGATGGCGCACGTGCCGAAGTCCTCGCGCCTGCTCTCCTGAGCCGCGAGCCGGTGGCGCTGTCTTTTCCGAACACTGCACGCGTGCCATGGCCTGACCACCGTGGGGCACCGCGGAACCGGCTTGGCCGGGTCGCTGGTGTCGCCCCCGGCAAGGGGGGAGGAGGCGCAGCGACACGCAGTGCGCGCGCCTGGGGGTGAGCCACATTCACGCAAACACGCCGGCCGTGTCCTGCATGCGTGCCGACACCTCGCCGAGATGGTGCAGGCTGTCGCCGAAACTCATCTCCAGTTGGGTCAGCTTCCTGAAATAGTGGCTCACGATGTATTCATCGGTGACGCCGATGCCGCCGTGCAGCTGAACCGCCTGCTGGCCGACGAAGCGCATCGACTGGCCGATCTGCACCTTGGCGCGCGAGATCGCGCGGCGACGCTCTGCGGCCGGCGCCTGGAGTTTGAGGCTGGCGTAGTAGCTCATCGAGCGCGCCAGTTCCACCTGCATCTTCATGTCGGCGGCGCGGTGGCGCAGCGCCTGGAAGCTGGCGATCGGCACGCCGAACTGCTTGCGGGTGTTGAGATATTCGGCGGTCACCGCCAGGGTCTTGTCCATGACGCCGACCGCCTCGGCGCACACCGCCGCGATGCCGATGTCCACGGCCAGCTCCAGCGCGGCCAGCCCGTCGCGGGTCACCAAGGTGGCCGGCACATTGTCGAGCACGAGGTCGGCGGCGCGGCCGCCGTCCTGCGTGCCGTGGCCGCGCGTGCGCGTGCCCGGCGCGTCACGTTTGACCAGGAACAGCGCCAGGTGTCCGTCCGCCAGCGCCGGCACGAGAAAGGCGTCGGCGAGGTCTCCTGCGGGAACTATATTTTTAATAGCAGACAATGACCATCCGACGCTGTAAAGAGTCGCTTTTGCCTCGCAAATATCGAGGCGGTAGCGCGCCTGGCGCTCCTGGTGGGCCAGCACGACCAGCGCCTGGCCGGATGCGATTTCCGGCAGCCACGCGGCCTTGAGCGCGGCGTCCGCATGCGCCGACAACACGCTGCCGGCGATCAAGGCCTGGGCCAGCGGTTCCAGCACGATGCCTCGGCCGAGCTCTTCCATGGCCAGCATGCCTTCGACCGGCCCCATGCCGAGGCCACCGTCGTCCTCGGCGATGTACAGCCCGGTCAGGCCCAGCGCCGCGAGCTCGCTCCAGGCTGCCCGGTCGAAGCCGCCTGCGGCCACGATGCGGCGCCGGCGCTCGAAGTCGTAGCCCTTGTCCACCCAGCGCCGGACGGCGTCGCGCAGTTGTTCCTGGTCATCGGTGAAATCAAAATCCATGTGTGCACTCCAGCTGTTCCGTTCGCTCTGAGCTTGTCGAAGGGCAAGGGGTGAATTCGCGTCAGGGCCGAGACGGACTTCACCCGAACGGCCTTCATCCCAAAAGGGTCTGCGCCACGATGTTGCGCTGCACTTCGTTGGAGCCGCCGTAGATCGTGGTCTTGCGCAGGTTGAAATAGGTCGACGCCAGCGGCGCATTGGCGACCGCGCCCGCGGGAAAGTCGCCCTGCCAGCCGGCCTCCATGGCTTCGTGGATCAGCGGCAGGCTGTAGGGGCCGGCGGCGAGCATCATCAACTCGCTGTAGCGCTGCTGGATCTCGCTGCCCCGAATTTTCAGCAGGCCGGCGATGTCCAGCGAGTTCTTGCCCGACTTTTCGGCCGAGAGCACGCGCAGCACCAGCATTTCCAGTGCCACGATGTCCACCTCGAGCAGGGCGATCTGGTCACGAAAGCGCAGATCGTCCCACACGCCTTCGGTTTTGGCGATGCGCTTGAGGCGCTCGAGTTCACGCTTGGCGCGGTTCACGTCGGCGATGTTGGTGCGCTCGTGGCTGAGCAGATGCTTGGCGTAGGTCCAGCCCTTGTTCTCCTCGCCGATGAGGTTTTCCGCCGGCACTTCCACGTTGTCGAAGAACACCTCGTTGACCTCGCACTCGCCGTCGAGCAGCCTGATCGGGCGCACGGTGACGCCGGGCGATTTCATGTCGATGAGCAGGAAGGAGATGCCGGTCTGCGGCTTGCCCTCCGTGCTGGTGCGCACCAGGCAGAAAATCCACTCGCCGTACTGGCCCAGCGTGGTCCAGGTTTTCTGGCCGTTGACGATGTATTTGTCCCCCACCCGCTCGGCGCGGGTCTTCACCGACGCCAGGTCCGAGCCGGAACCGGGTTCGCTGTAGCCCTGGCTCCACCACACTTCACCGCTGGCGATGCCGGGCAGGAAGCGCTTTTGCTGCTCGGGGCTGCCGAAGGCCATGATCACCGGGGCCACCATCACGGGCCCGAAGGGCACCACCCGCGGCGCGCCGGCCAGGGCGCATTCTTCCTCGAACAGGTGCTTCTGCACGGCGGTCCAGCCCGGTCCGCCGAACGCCTTGGGCCAGCCCCAGCCCAGCCAGCCTTTCTTGCCCAGGATTTTTGCCCAGCGCTGCATGTCGTCGCGGGACAGACGCAGGGCGTGGTGGACCTTGTGCGAGATGTCCGCCGGCAGGTGCTCCCTGACCCAGGCGCGAATCTCGTCACGGAACCGTTGTTCTTCGGGAGTGAATGCCAAGTCCATCGAGTGTCTCCGGTGAAGTACGCGTTTCTAGCACGGTCGTTCGCTCAGGACTGTCCACCCTGCGACAAACCCAGTTCAGCGTGCAGCTGGCGCACCGCGTCGCGCAGCCGGGCCACATCGTTTTCCAGGGCGGCGAGGCGTGTCCGCAGGTGGGCGAGTTCTCCCGCGTCTGGAACCGGCGCTTCGCCAAGCGGGAGGGCCTGCGCCGTGTCCACCGGCCCGCACAGCAGGTGCGCCCAACGCTCTTCGCGCATGCCCGGCGCGCGGGGCAGTTTCGCCACCAGCGGCCCGCCTTTTTCCTGGGGCCGGTGCTGCAACTCGTCCAGAAAACCTTCCACGGCGGAAATGTCGGCGAACCGGTGCCAGCGCTCGGCGTTGATGCGCAGCTCACCCGCCGTCTGCGGGCCGCGCAGCATCAGCAGTCCCAGCAGCGTGGCCGGCTGTTCGGGCACGCCGAGCACGCGCTGGAGGTTGTGTTCGTAGCGCGCGGCGCGGCCACCGCTGGTCTCGAACACCAGGGACAGGTGTCTGAGGTCGTCCAGGGCGGCCTGGGCTTGCGCGTCGTCCAGCTGCATCACCGGGTCCCGGCTGGTTTTCTGGTTGCAGCCGGCCACCACCATGTTCAGTGTGAGCGGATAGCTGTCGGGCACGGTGCAGGCTTTTTCCATCAGGGTGCCGAGCACCCGGGCTTCGACGGGGGAGAGGGGGCGAATGGACGTGGGCATGGGGCTGGGATAATTTCGCTTCAATGAAAAACATCGTGATTCTGATCTCCGGCGCGGGTTCGAACATGGCGGCCATCATCGACGCGGCGCAGCGCGACCGCTGGGCCGAACGCCTGGGCGCGCGCGTGGCCGCGGTGGTCAGCAACCTGCCCGATGCCGCCGGGCTGGCGCTGGCTCGGGCGAGGGGAATCGCCACGGTGGTGGTCGATCACCGCGTCCACGCGTCTCGCGAGGCGTTCGACACCTCGCTGGCACAGGCCATCGATGCCCATCAGCCGGCGCTGGTGCTGCTGGCGGGGTTCATGCGCATTCTGACGCCGGCGTTCGTGCGGCACTACGATGGCCGGCTGCTCAACATCCACCCGTCGCTGCTGCCCGCGTTCACGGGGTTGCGCACGCACCACCGT
>JAEWVY010000189.1 GCA_023396625.1 Pseudomonadota bacterium
CGCTGAAGGACGAAATCCAGATCGTCCGGCGGCGTTGCGCCCGGTCGAATCCTTGCGTGTAGTGAATGAAAAAGGGCACGATGGCCAGGGGGTTGACAATGGCCAGCAAGGTGATGAGGGGCTTGAAATCCATGCGCCCGAGTCTCGCACAGGGCGGGCCGGGTGTCATGCTGACTCCAACCCCCGGCGGATCGATGGTTGGTGGGGCGATGGCGAGCCATCATGAACCCGGGAAATAGGCCGTCTGGAGACACGGGGACGCCATTTTTGAAACCAAGCGACATCCACATGAAGTGAGCAGGCTTTCAGGGGATGCGTACTTGCCCTGCAGGAAGTCCGAAGTCGCGGTACAAACACCGTCGAAAGCCGATTCGCCAGACGTACCGAGGAGACCATCATGCGCCCAGTCGTGGACTACTACTTTGCCCCTCAAAGCCCCTGGACCTACCTGGGTCATGCGCATTTTCGAGCCATCCTGCGCGCCTGCGACGCGCAGGTGCGTGTGTTGCCCGTCGATCTCGGGGGTAAGGTGTTTCCGATATCGGGGGGCTTGCCGCTAGGTCAGCGGGCACCTCAGCGCCAGGCCTACCGTCTGGTGGAACTCAGGCGTTATTCCGAATACCTGGGTGCGCCGCTGAATGTGCAGCCGAGATACTTTCCCGTCCAGGGGGATGATGCGGCGCGGCTCATCGTTGCCGTGGACATGTTCGACGGCGCGGACGCTGCGCTGGCCATGACGGGCGCCATTCTTGCGGCTTGCTGGACACAGGAGCGCAACATAGCCGACGAAAGGGTGCTGGCCGAATTGCTGGCTGAGCAGGGCCTCAAGGCCGAACGCCTGGCCCAGGCGCGTCGGCAGGACGTGCAGGAGCGGTACGAGGCGAACACGGAAGCGGCCATTGCCGCAGGGGTGTTTGGCGCACCGAGCTATGTCATCGACGGGGAAATATTCTGGGGGCAGGACCGGCTTGACTTTGTCGAACGCAAACTGCGCGCCGCGGAGTGACGGGGGCCGCATGGTGGTGGCTTTCGCCGGAACGGGGGTGTGACCACAGGAGGGCCGACGAACCTCACTGCCGCTGGGGGCTGGTTTTCTGCCGATGTGGCTTTGCCCGGCGAGGTGCCGCGGGGTGTGATCGTCGAGGTGCAGGCAATCTTCGGTGTCAACGTTCACGTCCACAAGACGGTGGCGGCCCGTGTCATTCGGGCGTGTGCCAACGTTCTTCCAGCAGGGCGAGCAGGGCTTTCAAGGCGGCGCTGTTGTGGCGGCGCTGGGTGTAGGCCGCGTAGAGCCACACATCGCGCGAGGAATATCCAGGCAACACGGCCTGCAAGGCGCCACGGTCCAGGTAGGGCTGCAGAAGCAGGCGTGGCAGGCAGACCACACCCTGGCCGTGCAGGGCCATGCCGACGAGGGCGTCCGCGTCGGTGGCGTCCAGGCGGCTCCTGAGCTCCACGGTGTGGGGCTGGCCGTCGATCTCGAAACGCCATTCGGGGTGGCCGCCCATCAGTGAATACGTGAGCGCATCGTGGTCCGACAGTGCGTCGACGTGTTCCGGCGTGCCGCGGCGCTTCCAATAGTCGGGGCTGGCGGCGACCACGAATTCCACCCGCTGCAGCTTGCGCACGATCAGGTTGGCGTCGCCGATGCGGCCCACGCGCAGCGCCAGGTCGATGCCGTCCTCCACCAGATCCACCATGCGGTTGTCCAGATGCAGGCTCACACTGACCGCGGGGTGGCGCGTCATGAATTCACTCAGCAGCGCGGGCAATTCGGTTTGGGTCAGGCCGTGCGGCGCGGTGACCCGAAGCCGGCCCGAGGGCTCGCGTGCGCGGCCCCGCAGTTCGTCCCGGGTGAGGTTGATCATTTCCATCAACGGCGTGCTGCGCTCCAGCAGGAGGTGGCCCGCGTCGGTCAGGCTGACGCTGCGGGTGCTCCGATTGAACAGACGCACGCCGAGGCGGGTCTCCAATTCGGCGACGTATTTGCTGACATTGGCCTTGGAGACGGAAAGGGCGCGTGCCGCGCCGGAAAAGCTGCCGCGGCGGGCCACTTCCTGGAAGGTGAGGATGAGTTCGATCGTGTCCATTGTTTCCTGTACGAAAACGGCGTGCTTCGATTTGGCCGTGTTTAAACGCGAGATGTCGGGAGCAACTGGAACCTACAAGACGGGCAATGTTGCACCGCTTGCACTTTCAAAGGAGTTCATCATGACATCATCGAAATTTGCCGTTGCCTCTCTGATTGCCCTTGGCTCGCTGGTGGCCGGGACCGCTCAGGCGGGCACCGCACTGCCTTACGCGGGTGAGGCGCCGTTCGCCGTGATCGATTCGACACCCTCGGTCGCTTCGCGTTCCATGGTCCGCGAAGCGGCTGTGCAGGGTTTCAGCCAGATCGATACGGGCGACGTGGTCCACATGGTGGCCCCGAAGGCCGACACGCTGGCGACGCTGAGCCGTGCCGATGTGCGCGCCCAGGCCCAACAGGCCGTTCGCTCGGGCCACGGTCCGGCGGCAGGCGAGCACAGCTGATCAGCCACGCGCCCGGGTCTCGCGGCGCTCGCGTTGCTACGTGGCGTATCGCGCGGCGGGCTCAGCGGCCCGTGCGCGCAAGGTAGCGCTTGCGCCAGAACACCAGTGCCGTCGCCAGGGCCACGAGCAGCATCAGCGTCACGGTCCACCAGAAGGCGGCCTGGTGGTGGATCAGTGGCATGAACTCGAAGTTCATGCCGAAAAAGCCGGTGATCAGGTTCAGCGGCAGGAAAATGGCCGTGACCGCAGTCAAGGTCCGCATGATGTCGTTGGCGCGGTTGCCCTGCACGGAGAAGTGCATCTGCACCGCGGTCTCGGCGATGTGCTCGAGGCGGTTGACGTGCCGTGCCACGCGCTCGATGTGTTCGAGCACGTCGCGGCTGCGCACAAGCAGCAGCTCATGCTCGCGCTGGGCTTCACCGTCGTCTTCGGGCAGGGCCCAGTCCTTGAGCGAACCCGTCCAGCTCAGCATGGCCGCGCGCTGCTCCTCGCAGGTGTTGTCCAGCTGGTGCAGCACCAGGCGCGCGTCGAGCAGGGCAGACCAATTGGAAAAGCGGGTGCGTGGGTCCAGCAGCTCGGTTTGCCAGTGATCGAGCTGGGTGGTGAGTTCCCGACGCAGATCCAGATAGCCGTCGACGATCTGGCTGACGATGCGCAGCATCATGTCGGCCGGGTGGGTGGGGACGCCACGCGCGCCTGCCGAGCGGGGGTCGTTGCCGCTGTCGGCGGGCGCGCGGCTGGACAGTAGCCGGGCGGCGTACTGGTCGCGAATCGCGCAGTTTTCCGGATGGACGGTCAGCAGGAGGCGTTCGAAAACGGCAAATCCCACCGGGCTGGTGTCGATGCGTCGCAGGATGGGCGGGCCGCTTCGCCGTGGCTTGGCAGGAAGCGGCGTCGCGGGGGCCCGGCCCGCCGGGGTGTCGCTGGCGCGTGCGCTCAGGCGTCGAAAGACGACCAGATCGTAGTGCGAGGTGGTGTCATGGTGCGACGGCAATTGCGCGTTCAGCAGGTCGCTGACGTGCAGGTCCACCAGCACGGATCCTGTCAGCGCCAGCAGCGTCGACTGCAGGCGGGCCAGCCCGGACTCGAATTCATCGCGTCCACAGGCGACCCAGAGGTAGCCGCCGTCGGGCAGGTGCTCCGGGAGGGTGTCGATTTCGTTTGCGCGGGCGCCGTTGATACTGAAGATGCGCATGGAGGACACCGTGGTGGCTGGACAGGGGGAATTCTAGTAAAAAATGCCTTTTCCCAGCGTCAAATGGTCAATGTTTGCTATCTATTTCGAAGCAATCTGGCCGCTTCCAGCGCGAAATAGGTCAACACGCCATCGGCGCCGGCGCGCTTGAAGGCGAGCAGGCTTTCCATCATCACGGCGTCATGGTCGAGCCAGCCGTTGTGCGCGGCGGCTTTGAGCATGGCGTATTCGCCGCTGACCTGGTAGGCAAAGGTGGGCACCTTGAATTCGTCCTTGACGCGGCGCACCACGTCCAGATAGGGCATGCCGGGCTTGACCATCACCATGTCGGCGCCTTCGGCGATGTCCATGGCCACTTCGCGCAGGGCTTCGTGGCTGTTGCCGGGGTCCATCTGATAGACCTTCTTGTTGCTCTTCCCCAGATTGCCGGCCGAGCCCACGGCGTCACGGAACGGGCCGTAGAAGGCGCTGGCGTACTTGGCGCTGTAGGCCATGATGCGGGTGTGAACCAGTCCCTTGTGTTCCAGGGCTTGGCGAATGGCGCCGATCCGGCCATCCATCATGTCGCTGGGCGCCACGATGTCCACGCCGGCTTCAGCTTGAGTCAGCGCCTGCTGGACCAGCACATCCACCGTCTCATCGTTGAGGATGTAGCCCGTGGGATCGAGCAAGCCATCTTGACCGTGGCTCGTGAAGGGGTCGAGCGCCACGTCGGTCATCACGCCGAGTTCAGGGAAATGGCTCTTGAGCGCACGCACCACGTTCGGCACGAGGCCCTGAGGATTCGTGGCTTCGCTGCCCCGCTCATCCTTCAGTTCGCCACGAATGACCGGGAACAACGCCATGACGGGGATGCCCAGTTCCACGCACTGCTCGGCCACAGGCAGCAGCAGATCCAGGCTCAGACGCTCCACGCCGGGCATGGAGGCCACGGCCTCCCGCCGTCTCGCGCCTTCGAGCACGAACACAGGATAGATCAGATCGTCGGCCGTGACCGCGTGCTCGCGCACAAGGCGACGGGTGAAGTCGTCGCGACGCAGGCGGCGCGGACGGCCGAGGGGGTAGGGGGCAAAGCGAGTCATACGGAAAATTGTGCCCGATTTGCAGGATCAGGCGTTTCCCGGCACGCCCTTGAGTTGTGGCGGCAAGAGGCGGGTCAGCCCGCTTGTCTTGAAATCTGCGTTGCAGTTTGATACATTACGGATGGGCGGTTTGACGCCCCCCGCTTTTCCTCCCTGAGCGGGGCCTTGATGTGTGACAGCAAAAAGGCTTGTTGCCCCAGCCTCGTGCTGGGGCTTTTTTTGGTTCTTCCCGGATTACCGGGGAAGGCGGCCCTGATCTTGAGGAAGAAGTAGTCGGTGCCGCGGTATCCGGAGGCCTGCCGCTTGATCAACTTGATCTTGTTGTTGATGCCTTCGAGCTGGCCGGTGTGCATGGGCCAGCGCACACGCGAGACGATGCCGCGCCAGAAGGGGCGCAGGTGCGCGGCGAACCGAGCATCGCCGCCACATGCTTGACCGGCAATTGAGCGCACCACCGGTGCCACCGCCTGCGCCAGCCGCCGGGTCATGCGGGCATGGCGGTCGAACCAGGCTACCTGCTGCATGCCCGTGCCGTATCGCTAGCAGCACACCCGCCGCAACTGCACCCGCACCACCGCGTCTTCGGCCTGCAGGTCGGCCACACGAAATCCCTCCCAGAACGGGAGACTGGCTCTATCCTCTTGCATCCGAGCGGTGCCCTCTGCACGTTGATGATTGGTCGCACAACCATCATGGCCGAGTCAGCACCGCTCTTCTTGCCCAACCCCGGACTTCCGCGAAGAACCTTTTTTGCTACCTCCGGTGTCTCGGCCAAGAACGCCGGACGCACGGCCATGACGCGGCGGCCCGTCCGCAGCACCATCAGCGCATCGTTGAAACCGATGCCTAGCGCATCAGAAGGAGAAAACCATGTCGCAGTCCCCCAGGGAATTGGTCGTTTTGATGACGCATGGCGCCGATCACGAGCTGTCATCCGTGGCCTTCACCATCGCCTGCGGCGGTATCACGGCCGGCATGCAGGTGTGCGCCTTTCTTACCAGTTCGGCGGTGGACCTCGTGCGTCGCGGCGGCGCCGATCTCACCCGCGTTGCGCCGCTCGATCCGCTGAAGGCCTTGATGGCCGACTTCATGGCGCGTGGCGGAACCATCTACGCCTGCCCGCCCTGCGTGCAGGCGCGCGGCTACACGCAGGCAGATTTCATCGACGGGGTGGTCATCAGCGGCGCCAGCGCCATCCATGCGCGGCTGGCGGCGGGCGCGGCCAGTCTCAGTTTCTGAGCGTGGCGCAGCGGCTGCGCCGCCACGCGGCGGGCGGCATGCCGTATTCCCGGCGGAACGCGCGGCTGAAGGCGGCGTCCGTCTGGTAGCCGACCTCCTCGGCGATGCGGGTGAGGGGCAGGCTGCTGCCCGCCAGCCGCTGGGCGGCCAGCAGCATCCGCCACCGCGTCAGGTACTGCATGGGCGGGCTGCCCACGAGCTGCAGAAAGCGCTCGGCCAGCACCGAGCGGGAGGTGGCGGTCTGGCGCGCGAGGTCGTCCACGGTCCATGGGCGGGCGGGCTGCTCGTGCAGGGCTTGCAGGGCGGCGCCCACGATGCGGTCGCCCACCGCCGCGAGCCAGCCGGTGTGGCCGGGCGGCTGCGCGTCCATGTACAGCCGCAGCACCTCGATGAACAGTACTTCGGAGAGTTTGGCCAGCACGCCCGCGCCGCCGGGGCGCTGCGACAGGGCTTCGTCCAGGGCATAGTGGATGGAGCTCTCCAGCCAGAGCCCGGAACTCGATCCGCGCACGTTGACGCGCACCAGAGGAGGCAGCCCGGCTAGCAGCAACTGGGCCAGCCGCGCGTCGCAGGCCAGGTAGCCGCACACGAGCTGCGTCTGTGCGCCGCCGCCGCCGTAGGTGAGCAGCCGGGGCCGTTGCGTGAGGAGTTGGCCGAGCCGCACGCGGGCCC